>JADGOE010000107.1 GCA_017883135.1 Acidimicrobiales bacterium | reverse complement strand
GCGTAGTAACACGCCTCAAACGGTCGTCCGCAGCCGTTATCCCAGCTCATCCATCATTTCTGGGGTAGTCGTGTGCCTGCTAACTCAGTAAGTCCGGACAGGGGGGGTCGGATTGTGAGCATGGAGCCGGGCAGGCGTGCCGACATGCCCGAGGTCACCAGGGTTGAGAAGTTCCTCGGAATCGACAGAGCACCTGGCGCACATCCTGGACGAACCGACTCGGACCGATCACCGAGGCATCGAACACCGGCCAGGCCCGCTCGAGCCCCTCGTCGAAGATGAGAGCGTGCTGCAGGTGCTCAACGCTGAGACCCGTGCGGTCGGCCAGGGTGATCAGCTCTCGGGCGAGTAAGGCCAGCGCTCCCTGCCACAGAACGGTGACGTGGTCCGTGGGCCCGCAAGCCTTCCCCTCGGCGGCTTGCGCCACCAACACGTCGGGGGGGGTGTGCACCAGCATGCTCAGCCATGCCCAGCCGGGGACGGGAAGCCCTTGGGCGCGCAGCACATCGGGATAGCGGCCCATGAGGAAGCTCTGGGACTCTCGGACCAACTGGCGGGCTTGGCCCTCGAAACGGCGGTCCCTCGACCTGTGTGATGGTGACCCCACCGGCTCCTCCTTCGTCACACGCCGATACCGCCATCGTTGCGCCGCACTGCGGTGATCGGAAGTGCCGAAAGTCCCAATGTGGCGGCACTCGTCGTGGCGATCCGGCGGCGCTCGGGCTGGAGCGAAACGTGGTGACCTTCGGCCCTATGCCCCACGGCCGGAACGCGCCACGATGATGATGTAGCTGGTGGGTACTCGCCCACAAAGGAAACCGGCAGGTGCTCGCGACGAAGCGGTCAGGAGGACCCGGTGATACATGTACAGGGAGCAGGTCCCATCGAGAACCAGACCTTGCGGGCGGTCATTCCGGTGGCCACCGGGGTCGAGGATCCCAGTCGGCGGCTCGGGCGGATCGCTCCGTTGATCCACGAACTTGTCGCCTGGGACCTTGTCTACCGTTCCGAGGGAGGAGCGTTCCTGCTCCGGGACGACGTCCAGCAGCGTCTCTACGAGATGTCCGCGGTGGCGGCGGCGCCCACGGCCCAAGTGTTCGTAGGGCGGAAATGCGAGGTCTGCGGGCTCGTACGGGTGACGCGCATCGTCGACGGATCACGGGTGTGTGGCGTCTGCAGCAAGCCCGCCGTGACACCCCCGGCCATGCCACTCGAACAGTCAGAGGGCGGTGGGCAACGAGGAACCCGCTCCCGTTGGCATCGAAAGGCCAGTTGACCTGGCCGGAGTCAACTGGACTGCCAAGGGGGGAGCACCTCCTCCGCCGCCGCCACACTCTCCGTGGGCGTGGTCTGCGAGGTGTCGATGACCGTCGCGGATTCCCAGCGGTCCATCGATCGGCTCATGGCCGCCCTCACCCCGGGGGTCGCCTCGGACGCGTCCGCGCCCTCTGCCAGCCGCCGCAAGATCCGTCGATCCGCTTCCTCCGGGGTGACGTCGCATTGCAGCTCGACCAGGTCGCTCGAAGTGCGATCGGCCACTGCCCTGGCTGCATCCCGCCAACGGGCGTCGACCCACGAGGCGTCGAGGACCACCGATTCGGCGGACTCGAGTGAACGCTCAGCCCGCCGGAGCAGTTCCTCGTAGACCCCTTTCGTCGCGGAGGAGCTGTAGCGCCCGATGAGACGGCCCGATCCCCGTTCATCGGTTGGCCCACCCTTCTCCCTACGTATCTCGTCGGACCGGAGGACGGTCCAATCCCGGGCGGTTCCGAGCCCGGTGGCCAGGGTCGATTTGCCGGAGCCGGGGAGCCCACCGACGAGCACGAGCGTCACGCGGGCTCGCCGGAGGTGGCCGAGCGCGATGGTGTGCAGGAGTCGGGCTTCCACTCTTGCATCGTCTGCTCCTTGCTCCGAGCGGAGGCAGCACACCTTGGCACGAACGTAGGCACGAGACGCGCAGTAGAAGTGGACGAGGGAGTACGGAAACCGATCGCCCGCGAACTCCTGGTAGTCGAGGAGGAAACGGGTGGCCTCCTCGGGACGTCCCAGCCGTTCGAGGTCCATGACCAGAAAGGCCGCATCAGCGCTGACGTCACCATGACGCAACAGATCCGAGAACTCGACGCAGTCGAGGATGCGAACCCCGTCATCGAGGCAGAAGATGTCGTCGGCCTGCAGATCCCCGTGACCGTCGCACACGCGCCCTTCGGCGATGCGAGCACCGAGCAAGGGCCCTCGGCCTTCGAGCCAGCGGAGCGCGAGGATCCGAATCTCCTCGTCGACCGCCTGATCGAGGATTGTTCCGACAAAGGGCTCCGTTTCGGAGAAGTTCGCCAGCCACCCGGCTCGCAGGGCCGCTCCGGTTGCCGCTGCCGAGATCTCCGGCGAGCGGGCTGCCGTGCCGTGGAACGCGGCCAACGCCCTGGCCACCTGGCGGAGCCGTTCGGTGAGCTCCGCACCTTGGCGGGCGAGCCCGGCCAGGCGCCGACTTTCGGGCATGCGACGCATGACGACCATGTGATCGATCGGCTCCCCTTCCATCTGCAAGTCCGCCACGCCCAGGTAGGCATCGGGTGCCAGTCGTCGATTGAGCGCGACTTCGCGCTCGCAGTCGGCTCGGCGAGCCTCTCGATTCCGGAAATCGAGGAACTCGAAGTGCACTGGTTTGCGAAGCTTGTACACCCGATCGCCGACGAAGAACAGGACGGAGATGTGCGTCTCGACGACGGCCGCCTCCTCGACGACGGCCGCCTCCTCGATCGCCCCGCCTGGCGGGAGCATGTGACGCTGGGGATCCATCAGTGCGTCGACACCACCCTCATCGGGCGCCGGGCCCTTCCGTGCGCAAGTCCGAAGCCCGCCGCCTCCTCGCACGACTCACTCCCGATGTCATCGGACGCCTCCCAGGTGCGCGAACCGACTCGCCCGGCCCGCGGCTCGCGACCGGCCCGCGCGACCCTTGCCTATGGATCGTCGGCGACCCCGACCTTCAGGTGTGGGAGATCGGGACCTTCGCAGACGTCGCCTCGGCCATCTCCGGGCACGGTATCCGAACTTCGAGGATCCCGTCGCTGTAGTTGGCCGTGACATCCTTCGCCGTCGCACCTCTGGGCAGTGCGATCTCACGCTCGAACTCTCCGTAGCGGAACTCCGATCGGTAGCCCCGCTTGTCCTCATGCTCGGTCTTCCGTTCGCGGCGGGCGTGAATGTGCACCGCCCCATCCTCCGTCGTCACTTCCACGTCCTTGTCCGGATCGATGTCGGGCAGTTCCGCCCGCACGACCAGCGCGTCACTCTCGCGAAACTCCTCCACCCGGAGCCACCCTTGGCCACCTTCGAGCTCGAACAAACGCCTCCAGCGCTCAGGCCATCCAAAGCTCGGCCATTCAGGAACATGCCTGTCCCGATGAGCCAGCGTCATGGTCCCTCCTCGGTATCCTCTTGCACTCCGCAGGTGCAGATCCACTCCTACCCACCATGATCTGTGGTTCGCCCGCACGGGGATAGAGCCAAATGTCACTTGTCGTGGGCCCACACCTGACCGGCTCACCGGGGGCGTCCCGGGCGTGGGCCACGAGTGAGCCCGTGGTGGGCCAGTGGTGGGTGGGGCCGGGTCCACCGGACCTGAACATGGAGCCTGGGAGGAGAATTGAACTCCTGACCTACGCATTACGAGTGCGTCCTTATCACTTTCAGGGCTTGCCGACGTTCACCGATAGTGCCTTTGACCTGCGGGTATGTTCCCATCGCTCACTACCGTTAATCAGGTTACGCCGGGAGTTGTAGTCACGTTGTAGTCACGATGCCGCTTGCCGTCTACGTATCAAAAGGATCGGGCAGCCCCGGATCAGGGTCCTCCGCTGCCATCTTGCGCTCCGTCGCGAGCCCTTCGCTAAGTTCCCCGAGCAAGTTCACCGCTTCGTCATCAGTCGTGGACATCCTTACCCCCGACGCTCCCGGTAGAGCCCGCTCCGTACGCCCGTCTCCCCACGGCGCACGGGATGGCGGATGGTCCAGCCAGCGTGGGTCACGCGCCGGACGGGTCGCGGAGTGAGCCGGCGCACCGGGTGACCTATGCGACGGACACGTCGAAGCGGCCGGGGTGCGATGGTGCGCCAGAGGAATCCCACGGTCCGACGCTACCGCTCGGGCGTCACGGGCAGCCCGACGGTCGCCTGGCTACGCTTCGCGGGGTCGCCGTGGAGGCGGCGGAAAGCAGGATCCGATGTTCGAACGCACACCCGACTACGCCGCCTTCTACACGCCAGATCATGCGGAAACGGACGAAGCCAACCGTGCCGCCGTGGAGTGGCTTCTAGCCCAACCAGGCGAGCCGATCCTTCTCTTCAACACGAAAGGCTCCGTTCGAAATAGTCCATTCATTCACAATGCCGCAATTCAAAACGCCATTGCGTGTGAGTCGCCGAAGACGGTGCATGGATCGAATTGGACCAGGGGTGCAATCCTCGCCCCTTGGGCAAGTGACGAGGTCGTTCGGTGCATTGACGACGAACTCTCCGGGCGAGCGACAGCCGTTTGTGTCATCGGCTGGATGCCAGGTAAACACGATTCGTGGATCGCCGCGCGTCAGGCGACCAACCTATTGAGCGGTGAGACGGTCATCAGTTCGCCTGCCAGCTTGATCGGCGATCCTGTCGTGAGGTTGGCGGTGGATCACGCTTCCTCGTTTGTCAATCACAACAATGGCCTGGTGCAGTCGGACGATAAGACCTGGGCAATTCGGACACTCCAAATGCTCCTTCAGGGTGGCCACACTTTCACGGCCGATGAGATAGGCACCTATGCCATGGCAACGGGCTGGACAGGCAGAGAGGTAAAGCTCCTTCGGGAATACGCACAAGGGGTGCTCGACGGCAAGGGATACAAAGTCAGAAGCGGATACGGTCCTCCGCCTGGAGCCTGCCAGAGTTGGGAGGCAGAGGCGTCCGAGTCCTAGTACTCAACCGTTCCCACCACGTTCGCCCGTGTGCCCCGCAAATGGTCGTCAGGTTCAAGGATTCCCAGACCCGGTGGCGAGCGGTCAACGCGCCGCACCTGGTCGCACTCGTTCGTGCCGGCGTGACATTCGAGAAGGGGGTGATGGTCGAGCGATCAGACGGACAGGCCCAGGTGATCGCCGCGTAGTCAGTCAGATTCCCATCCACAGGTCTTGACTATTTCTCAATCAGCGCTAGACCAGAAGTACCGTCGGGTCAGCGACGCAGCGTGGGGGATACGCCCAACTG
>JADGOE010000106.1 GCA_017883135.1 Acidimicrobiales bacterium | reverse complement strand
AGCTGCACCAGCGTCTCGTCCACCTGGGCCCAGTCGCGGGGGCGGCCGAAGCGGATCATCGGGAATCCCAGCAGATCGAGGAGTCCCTGAGTCGGAACGCCAGGGGCGGTCAGCCCGCAGTGCGTAAGCAATGCCGTGAGCTTCGCCGCCGCATCGGGCCGGTGGACCTCCAGCTCGCCCGTCCAGTCGAGCAGCACCCAGCCTCCGAACGGGACGTCGGGCGGGACGGGGGGAAGTGTGACCCGCCAGCGCTCCCGCCCGCCCACCACACCGAGGTACTCACCTGCCTCGAAGCGCTCGGCGGCACTCTGGCGCAGATCCAGGCAGCGGGGCCCGGAATACGCCGTCCCGCCCTCCACCACCAGCACATCGTCGGCGAGCACCGGGACGCCTGATCGGTGGAGGCACATCAGCAGTGAAGTCTTGCCCATCTCCTTGGCACCGAGCACGCCCCAGGCCCGGCCCCCGTGCACGAACGCCCCGGCGTGGAACGGAGCTCTTCCCAACCAGTGACCGGCGACGACGCCGGTGGACGCCAGGTACGGGTGGAGGATCGTCGCTGCTGTCGGGGCGTCCGGCAGGTGCAGTGTGGTCCGGGCGGCCGCTCGATCGATGGTGATGAAGCCGCTCGGCAGGGCGGCAAGGGTGGCGTGATCGGGAGACCACGATTCGACGACGGGGGTGTCCCCCGGACGACTGGTCGACCAGAGGCTCCCAGCCAATCTCCCAGGCCGGCCACGAAGCCTGTGCTTCCACCAGGTGCGACCGATCGATCAGACCCTCGAACGAAGGTGCCTCGATGCGCAGTCCGTAGGCGCCACGGTGTGGGCCCGGATTATCGCTGAGCGTGGTGGTCACAGCCTCGATGTTTCCTCTCCGTGAACATGGCCGGTCTTTTGTTGCGCCCGGTTGTAGATCGGCGTACGTTAATCGCATCCCGATAGGCGGGATTGGGAACAAGGAGGTGGCATGTCAGTTTACGAAGCTCCGAAGGTCACAGAGCTGGGCTCCGTCCAGGATCTGACCCTCAGCACGATTCACAAGTCTGCAGGTAGTGGCGACGTCATCGTTATCAACGGGTCGCCGATTCAGGTGCCCGGCGGAACTGTCATAGGCGTTTCCTGATCCCCGAGGCCTCAGGCGAGGTTCATGTGCTTTCGCCTGAGGCCGAAGGCGGTCGTTTCCAGCTGCGTGACGCTGCAGTGTCGTGGCGTGACGTGGACGGGGAGATCGTCGCACTCGATATCTCATTGGGCGTGTACTTCACGCTAAATGGTTCCGGTCGCCTGCTGTGGATGGCCCTCATGGAAGCGGCCTCGGCGGACCATCTGGGCGAACTGCTTGCGAGTACGTTCGGTATCCCGGCGGAACAGGCCCGCTCCGACGCACTCGAGTTCTTGGACGACCTGGTGGGTCGCGAACTCGTCGAGACAGTTGCGTCACGACCGGATGGTCCCGGTGCGGCGTCAGCGTCCGACCAGCGGTAGTCTGACAGCTCGCCGGTCGGCGGATGCCCGTGCACCTGGGCGCTCCGACAGCGAGGTCGCCGTTGAGCAGCTGACCCACCACTGCGTACGAGCCGTGTCGCCCTCCGGTGGTCTGGTCGTGCTCCATGTGCCGAGCGGCACGTACCTCAAACTGGACGGGAGCGCGTCGACCATCGTCGACCTCCTGATCGAGCACGGGGACGCCGAGCATGCGACGGCGGCACTGGCTGCCCGGTTCGCCATCCCGATGGAGCGAGCGGGGGTCGATGTCGCCGCCGTGGTCACGGCCCTCACCAGTTTGCGGGCGTCACGGGCGAGCCATCCCCGCCGACCGACCGCCTCGGGAGCGCTATCGGTGTTCCGGTCGTGGTGGCGCCTCTCGAACCCCCTGAAGGCCGCCGTCGTCAAGGCGATGGCAATGGTGCTCGTGGTCGAAGTGGGACTCCGGACCATGGACATCGGGCGGCTGGCGGCGCGGATGGGCGTTCCCCTGGCAACGGGCACGTCAGTGTCGGACCGAGCTGGCGACGACGGTGACGCGGATTCGTTGTCCGTTCGGGAACAGCGGGACCTCTGGGCCGCCGTCTGGGTACTCGACCGATGGGTCTTCGACGGGACCTGCCTCCGCCGGGCGCTGGTCACCGGGTTCTTGCTCCGCCGTCATCATCCGGAGCTGCATCTGGGTCTCATCGGCGAAGGCGAGACATCCCACGCATGGGTGGAGGCCGAAGGGATGACGTTCAACGCACTGCCGGTGACCGGGATCTTCACGGCGACCGGAGGACCTGGACACCGGATGCCTCGATCGACGGGAAGTGACGCAGTCTGATCGCTGACGAGTCCACGCCTCGTCTGGGTGGAACCAGCTCGTCAGACCGGCGCCGCCGCGGTGACGGTGGTCGATGCGATGGTGGTGCGGTTCGGTGTTCGCCGTGGAGGGCGAGATTCCCCCCGGGTACTCGTCTCAGAACTGGCGCAGGAATCGGATGTCGTTCTCGATGAGGGCCCGGATGTCGGCGATCTGGTGGCGCATCTGTGCGTACCGGTCGATGCCGAACCCGAAAGCGAACCCGGTCCACTCCTCGGCGTCGATGCCGACCGAGGCGAACACGGCCGGGTCCACCATGCCGCACCCGCCCAGCTCGATCCATCCGGTCTGCGAGCAGGTCCGGCAGCCCTCCCCGGCAGATGGCACAGGTGACCTCGAACTCGGCCGACGGCTCGGTGAACGGGAAGTAGGCCGGGCGCAGGCGCGAGTGGATATCGGGGCCGAAGTAAGCGGTGGTGAAGGTCTCGATGGTCCCGGCCAGGTCGGCGAAGGTGATCCCCCGGTTGACCACCAGGCCCTCGATCTGGTGGAAGACGGCGAGCCGGTGGGCGTCCGGGGTGTCCCGGCGGTAATAGCAGCCGGGCATGACCGAGTGGATCGGCAGGGTCCCCTCCAGCACGGCCTGCTCCATGAGATGGATCTGCACCGGCGAGGTGTGGGTGCGCAGCAGGGTCGTCTCGGGCTCGCCCAGGTCCAGGTAGAAGGTGTCCCACATCCCGCGGGCCGGGTGGGCCGGGTGGGCCGGCGGGATGTTGAGCGCGCCGAAGTTGTACCGGTCGGTCTCGATCTCGGGCCCCTCGGCCACGTCGAACCCCATGCCGACGAAGACGTCCTCCAGGGCGTCGCGGGTCTGGGACACTAGGTGGAGGTGACCCCGGGACGCCGCACCGGTCGCCGACCCGGGCACGTACTCGGTGAGGTCGAGGCGGGAGGCGGCCAACTCGGCCGACAGCTCGGCGAAGCGGATCTCGGCACGCCGGGACTCGAGCAGCGCCTCGACCGTGGTCCGGGCCTCGTGCAGCTGGCGCCCCAGCTCCTTGCGGTCCTTGGCGTCCATCGAGCCGAGCGCCCGGGACGCCTCGGCCAGCGGGGAGAGGCGAATCGACCGGGGCATGTGACGGCTGGACGCTTGGGTGAAGTTCGGGCGCGTACCACCGTCCGTCGCTCGCCACGCCACCCCGGTCACGGTTGCACCTGACTCATCCGTCCGCCCTCTTGGTCAGCACTCGGTTGTCCGAGTTGTTTTGTTCCGGAGGAAAGCGTGCTCGCAAGTGAACGTTGCCTGAACTATTGCTGTGGGCGTGAACAGGTGCATCTGCGTGCCGCCGTGTGGCATGCAGACCGAAGTGATCGGCATCTCTCGTCGGATGATCACTACCCGTTACCGGATGATCACCGGTGGTGGCCGGTCGACAACTCGGTCACGCACGCCGTGAGTTGTTGACAGGATTCCGGGTCGACAACTCCCACATTCAGGGTTATGTTTCCGAATGTTGGCAGCGAAGACCTCGGTCCTCAAAAGTGATCGGCTTGGGCAGGGTCGGCGGAAAGGAACACATTATGCCACATCAGCGCGCTCATTTCTTTGATCGATTTCGGAGGGATCTCGAAGGACCGGAGCGGCCTTTGAGCCGATCTATCCGTGTTCGCTTGGAAAGGACCGGGCAGAAGCGACCGATCCGCACAGCGGTCGCAGTGGTGGCGACACTTCCAATACTGATGGGGCTGACTGTGATAAGCGTTGTCGTCGCGTCCCCCGCTGCCTATGCCGCCGCGAATGCGGTCATTCCGACGTCGCCCAATCCTGGGACAAGTC
This sequence comes from Acidimicrobiales bacterium, assembly GCA_017883135.1. Classification (GTDB taxonomy): domain Bacteria; phylum Actinomycetota; class Acidimicrobiia; order Acidimicrobiales; family RAAP-2; genus Bog-756. Next base: position 1,214 of record JADGOE010000106.1, on the reverse strand, counting down.
CCAGTGTCATCAATGACTACGTGCAGGTACCGTTCCTGGCGAATGACGACGGAACCTGGCCCTGCGGCGGCGGCAACGCACCTGTTGCCTGCCCTGGCCCGAACGGAGAGACCGGGCCCACGCTCTACCCACTGGGCTTCCCCATCAACTTCTTCGGCACGAAGTTCAGTTCGGCGTACGTCAACAACAACGGGAACATCACCTTCGCCGCTCCCCTGTCCCAGTTCACGCCCTCAGATCTCACCACGTTCGGCAGCCCGATCATCGGAGCGTTTTTTGCTGACGTGGACACTCGGGGCGCAGGCAGTGCCACTGTCAATTTCGGCACCGGCATGCTCAACGGCAAGAAGGCGTTCGTGGTCAACTGGCCCGGGGTCGGCTGTTTCAGCGCAAATGGCACCGTGCTCAACAACTTCCAGTTGATTCTGATCGACCGGGCCGATCGGGCCACAGGCTCGCTCGGCGACGATTTCGACATGGAGTTCAACTACAACAGCATCCCGTGGGACACTGGCCAAGCAAGTGGCGGTGATGCCAACTGCTTGAACACTTCTGGATCTGGCACCTCGGCCTTTGTCGGCTTCACAAACGGAACGACCACAGCCGGCGATTCGTTCAACCTCCCGGGTTCAGGTGTCGCCAACTCCTTCCTTGACTCCAGCACGACAACGGGGTTGATCTTCAATGACCTCAACAGCACTACCTTGGGCCGCTACCTGTTTACGGTCAACAGCGGCCAACCGGCTCAGCCGACCACGATTGCCACGTCGCTTGCGGGAGGTAGTCAGAGCGGAAGCTCGATCACGGTGCCTTCCGCTACGGCCGTCACCGATTCGGCCACCCTGTCAGGGACAAATGCAGCCACGGCCACTGGCACGGTCACATACAGGGTCTTCTCCGATGCCAACTGCCAGAACGCAGTGAGTTCCGGGTCGCCTCAAAGCATCACGACCCCGGGCACCCTGCCACCGTCGGCACCGGTGACCCTCACGAACCCCGGTACCTACTACTGGCAAGCCATCTACTCCGGTGACGGCACCAATAACGGTTCGAACAGCACCTGCGGTGCGAATGGCGAGGTGGAGACTGTCACCTCAACCTCGGGTGGAATGCAACCGAAACTTGACACGTTGAAGACGGGTTACCACGCCTATGCCGCCGGATCCGTCACCACAAATGGAGTGTCGACCACGGGTAGCGGTGAACTACTCGTC
>JADGOE010000056.1 GCA_017883135.1 Acidimicrobiales bacterium | reverse complement strand
TCGGCGCGGTCGGAGCCCTCTCCGGACCGCTGCACGGCGGTGCCCCCAGCCGTGCCCTCGACATGCTCGACGGCATCGGGACTACCGACCGAGCGGAGGCGTGGATCCGAGATGCCGTGGGCCGGGGTGACCGGATCATGAGGTTCGGCCACCGCGTCTACAAGACCGACGATCCCCGTTCGGTGTTCCTGTGTTCGGTCGCCCGCTCCCTGGGTGGCCCGTTGGTCGAATTCGCCCAGCAGGTGGAGGCCGTCTCGGTGGACGTCCTGGCCGACATGAAGCCGGGACGCCAGCTCCGCACCAATGTCGAGTTCTTCGCCGGGGTGGTGATGCACACCTGCGGGATCCCGCGGGAGATGTTCACCCCGACCTTCGCATCCAGCCGCACCATCGGCTGGTGCACCCAGGTGATGGAGCAGGCCGGCGACAACCGCCTCATCCGGCCCGCCGCCCGCTACCTGGGTCCACCACCGCCGCAACCGGTACCCCCCCCGTTAAGGAGCGGCCCGCCGAGCGCTCAGTGGGCCGGCGGTGTTGCCAGTACTGCCACGGTGTGGTGCTCGACCCACTGGAGATGGAGGGCCCGCCGCTCGAACTTCCACTCGGACGCGGTGCGCCGGTACTCGTCGGCGTACCGGATGAACCAGACCACATCCGTACCGGCACGGAGCTCCTCGGCGCGGCCGTCGTCGATGGCCGACACATGGTGGGCCACGCACTGCACCTCACCGGTGGCCCGGTCCCCGTCGACGGCGAGTTGGTGGTTGGACACCTGATGGAAGGTGTGCGCGTGCCGGCACAGTCCCTGGGGCACGTTGCGAAGGGCATCGTGGCCGGCCCGGGTGATCACCGGCCGCAGATCGTCAGGGAAGTCCGGTACCACCAGTTCGCCATCGGCCATGAAGAGCTCGGCGAACCGATCCCCGTCACGGGCGTCGACCGCCGCGGCATACGCAGTCGAAAGATGGCGCAGAGCCTCTTCGTCGAGCCAACGGTCGGATCGGTTCGCCTCGCCGTCGGTCATTTCCCTGCGACCCCGGTGGGGCCGGACAGTCCGAAACGCTCGGCAAAGGCCGACATCTCGTCGTGGATGAGGAAGAGGTCTGCGTTCATCGAGGTGGACGCCACCATCCGGGTCGCCCCCAGCGATTCGGCGGTGAGGATCTCCTCTTCGGTGGTGGTCGGGAGGTAACCGGACAGCGAGAGCTCGATGGCGTCGGGATCGCGGTCGGCCTCCTCGGCCGCGGCCCGAGCCTGGGCCATTCTGGCCGCCACCAGCTCGGGGTCGAGCCCCAGCGGTTGGAACCCGTCCCCCAGGCGACCGGCCCGGCGGGCGGCCGCCTCGCTGTGTCCTCCGATGTGCAGGGGAACGCCACCCGGATGGACGGGCTTGGGGAACGAGTGAGCGTGGTGGAAGGAGAAGAACTCGCCGTCGAAGTCGGCCCCGGCCGGACCGGAATCCGACCACAGGACCCTCATGACCTCGATCGACTCATCGGTCCGCCGTCCACGGCTGCGCGGGTCGGCCCCCGTGGCCCGCAGCTCCTCGTCCATCCACCCGACCCCCACACACATCCGCACCCTGCCCCCGGACAGCACGTCGACGGTGGCGATCCGCTTGGCCAGCACGACGGGATGGTGATTGGGCAGGACCAGCACGCCGGTGGCCAGAGTGATCCGGTCGGTCACCCCGGCCAGGTAGGCCATCAGGTCGAGTGGATCAGGGATCCGGCAGTCATCGGGCAGAGGCATCTTCCCCGAGGACGAGTACGGGTAAGTGCTCGTGTAGTCCGACACCACGACCGCATGTTCGACCAACACCACGGACTCGAATCCGCACGCTTCGGCGTGACGGGTGAACGAGGACATCCAAACAGGATCGGCGGTGACCCCGGTACGGACGGGGGGAATGATTCCGAACTGCATGGTGTGCTCTCTCTCGTCCGTGGCCGGCACCGCATCCTGGGGGCGCGTCGTCGGGGTGGTCCGGCACCAGCGAGCGTAAGTTTGGCACTGGTACCGCGGCAACGCCTGATCCCGGTCCTCGATGATCATGGCGCAACAACGCAGCAGCCCGGGACGCGTGATTGCGTCCCGGGCCGGCGAAGTCACTGCTGAAGGCCCAGCAGGTGCACCTTGTACACATCGGATGGTCGCTGACCAACCGATCTCACCGCGGACTCAGGTCATTCGCTGAGCGTGATGGGCTGGTCGTCGAGGGAGATATCGTCGACCGGGCCGAGAAGTCCGGCGGCCTCTTCGGCCTTGGCCACGTTCTGAGCGGCGAGGTGCTCTCGAATCCGCTCGTCGACTTCGGCCATCAGCTGCGGATTCTCGGTCAGGAAGGTCTTGACGTTTTCCCGACCCTGGCCAAGCTGCTCACCCTCGTAGGTGAACCATGCACCGGACTTCTTGATGAAGCCGAGTTCGACCCCGACGTCGAGCAGAGATCCCTCTCGACTGATGCCCCGGCCGAACGTGATGTCGAACTCTGCCTGCTTGAACGGAGGCGAGCACTTGTTCTTGACCACCTTGACCCGGGTCCGGTTGCCCACCTGGTCGGCACCGTCCTTGATCGTCTCGATGCGGCGGATGTCCAACCGGATGGACGAGTAGAACTTGAGCGCCCGGCCACCGGGGGTGACCTCGGGCGATCCGTACATGACGCCGATCTTCTCCCTGAGTTGGTTGATGAAGATGGCGATGGTCCGTGACTTGGACAGGGTGCCTGTCAGCTTGCGCAGGGCTTGGGACATGAGGCGGGCCTGCAGGCCGACATGGGTGTCGCCCATCTCGCCTTCGATCTCCGCCCGGGGCGTCAGCGCGGCCACCGAGTCGATGACCAGCACGTCAAGGGCACCCGACCGGATCAACATGTCGGAGATCTCCAGGGCCTGCTCGCCCGTGTCGGGCTGGGAGATCAGCAGGTCGTCGATGTTGACGCCGATCGCCTTGGCGTACACGGGGTCCATGGCGTGCTCGGCGTCCACGTAGGCACAGATCCCGCCGTTCCGCTGGGCCTCGGCCACCACGTGCATGGCCAACGTCGACTTACCCGAGGATTCCGGTCCGAAGATCTCCACGATGCGGCCACGTGGGAGGCCGCCGATCCCGAGGGCCAGGTCGAGCGCCAGTGCCCCGGTGGGGATGGCCTCGATATTCATGTGCAGGTTCTCGCCCATCCGCATGATGGACCCCTTGCCGAACTGCTTCTCGATCTGGCCGAGGGCCATGTCGAGTGCCTTGTCACGTTCCATGTTCTCTGATCTCCTCGATGTTGTTGCTCACTTGACCGGGCTGACCCTACGAAGCGGGTGTGACACTCGGTTGGGGGAGGTCCGGGTCGGGATCCGGACCGTTCGGTACTACTGCCAACGGCTCGACGGGTTCACTGTAGACCCGAACGCATGTTCGATGTTGGACCCTGGACCCATGGTGACGGGACGGGGCCGAATCCGGCCATCCACCCCTCGTGACACGCGGCGATCAGGCTTACCACCGGCATCCCGAATCCCCGCCGAATGGGACTACCCATCACCGCGCGGGCCGTTCGATCCCATTAGCCTCACCCCTCGATGCCAGACGATCAATCACCATCGGGAGACCCACCGGAGGACGCCGGTACTCCGGCCGGAGACGCTCCGGACTCGGCCTCCGGCGCCGCGACCGGGCCGGCCGTGCTCTCCCGCAAACAACTCCTTGAGCAGGCGGCAAGCGAGAGGAAGGGATCGTCGCGCACCTGGTGGTACATCCTGGGTGCCGCCGCGGTGGTCCTCATCGGGGTGGTGATCGCCCTCATCGTCACCGGAGGCAAACACAACACCGCGTCCAAGGCTGGGGTCACCACCACGACCAAGGCTGCTCTCGGTGGCGCCACCTGTCCGTTGACCGGAACCCCGGCCCCCGGCGGCGGCGTCCCTCCACGGCCAGCCCTCGGCGTGAAGATCGGCAACTACCCCGATGACCGGCCGTCCGCCGGGCTCAACCAGGCGGACGTCGTCTTCGAGGAGCCGGTGGAAGGGGGCATCACCCGGCTTGTGGCGGTGTTCCAGTGCCAGGGGGCCTCGCTGGTCGGCGACATGCGATCGGCCCGGCAACCCGATGCCGGCATCCTCTCCCAGCTCTCCGATCCGCTGTTCGTCCACGCAGGGGGCATCGATCCGGTGATCGCGCTACTCGGCCAGTCGCCGTTGATCGACAAGAACATCCTCAACGGCAACGGCTCGGCGATCATCAATCCGCCGGGGCGGGTGGCCCCCTACGCCATGTTCGCCAACACCACCGCGCTGTGGGCATTGGACCCCTCGGACACCACGCGGCCGGCTCCGATCTTCACCTACTCGGCCGCACTCCCGCCCGCAGCGGTGGCCGGTTCCGGAGCCAGCGTGCACGTACCCTTCTCCTCCACCTCGGATGTGACCTGGCAGTGGAATGCAATCCTTGGCCAGTACTTCCGGTCCTACTCGGGTACCCCGGACAAATTGCTCGACGGTTCACAGACCGTCGCCACCAACGTGGTGGTCATGACGGTGCAGACCGCCATCGGTTCCTGGGTGGAGAACAGCGAGGGCGGGCACGAGGTCCTGGTGACGTCCACCGGTTCGGGCCCGTTGGTCGTAATGCGCGGCGGTGCGGCGATCACCGGCACGTGGAGCCGCACCGGTCTGACCCAGCCGGCCACGTTGACCGCGACCAACGGCACCCCCATCACCCTGCGGCCGGGTAACACCTGGGTCGAGTTGGTGCCTGCCGGTATCCCGGTGACGCCGGTGGGGACGTCCGCTCCCACAACCACGACTCCGTAGGGCAGCGACCCGGGTTACTAACCGGGTGGCCTCTGCCGTTCAGGCCCCGAGACGGATGCGGGAGCTCAATCCTGCGTCGCCCCACCCAGGGTCCGGCGCAGGAGATCGAGGGCGGCGATGGTGGCGTACTGACGGACCCGGTCACGATCGCCCGGCACGTTGAACCCGAACGACACCGTCTCGTGGCCGGCTCGGGCCAGGCCGACGAAGACCGCCCCCGGCGGTTGATCGTCCTGAGTGTCCGGTCCGGCGACGCCGGTGATGGAGAGGCCAACGTCAGATGCCAGAACACGGCGGGCGCCGTCGGCCATGGCCCGGGCCGCCTCCTCGGAGACCACCGGTCCCTCCGGCACCCCGAGGACGGAGAACTTGACCTCGGAGGCGTAGGACACGACCGAGCCCCGAAACCAGCGGCTGGCGCCGGGGACATTCACCAGCCGTGAGGCGGCGAGGCCGCCGGTGAGCGACTCGGCCAGGCCGAGGGTCAGACCGTCGACGGCCAGGGTGCGGGCTACCGCGTCCTCGATGGCTTCGTCATCGATGCCGAACACCACATCTCCTGCAGTCGCGTTGAGGATGCTCCTGATCTCCGCCTCCTCGGCGTCCAGCAGGTCGGCCGCGGCACGGTCGTCCTCGGCCCGCACGGTGACCCGTACCTTGATCCCTTCGATGCCGCTGGCCAGAAAGGCGACAGTGGCCGCACCGCTGCTCCGGTCCGTTCCGTGCGGCATCGAGCCCGGCGCAGCATCGAGGCCGTCGATGTGGCCGGCCAGGGTCTCGGTCAGACCGGATTCGCTCATCCCCCAGGTCCGGATCACCCGGCTGGCGATGACACCGCTGGTATCGCCCCGTGCAGCCATCCGGCGCTGCAGGTCGGGGGCGATGCCTCGGTCGAACATGTCCGACATCTCGTAGGGGACCCCGGGGACCGCGTAGATCACCTTGTGGCCCACCGGGCAGATCAGGCCGGGAGCCGTGCCCTTGGTCTGCGGGATGACGGTCGCCCCCTCGGGCACATCGGCCTGGCGGAGGTTGGAGTCCGGCATCTCCCGGCCGCGGCTGGTGAACATGGTGCGGATCTTCTCGACCACAGGCTCGCTCCGGTGGAGGGAGACGTTCATCACCTCGGCGATGGCGTCCCGGGTGATGTCGTCATGGGTGGGCCCCAATCCCCCGCAGACGATGATTCCGTCGCTTCGGGCCAATGCGGTCCGGAAGGCCAGGACGATGCGCTCGTGATTGTCGCCCACCGCCTGGTGGAAGTGGGAGGCCGCGCCGATGGCCGCCAGGTGCTCACCCAACCATTTGGAGTTGGTGTCGGCGATCTGGCCGAGCAGCAGCTCGGTGCCCACGGCAACGATCTCGATTCGCACGGCGGGGTCAGGCCGCCGAACTGGTGCCGTCGATGGGTCCTGATGCGTCGGCGGGCGTGGTGATCGTGCGCAGATGCCCGGCCCGTCGACCGTCGAAGTAGTACTGCGCACCGGTGAACACAGTCATGGCCGTCGCCACCCAGATCCCGGTCGCCAGCACCGCCTGGTGCATGGCCAGGGGTGGGGCCAGGCACATGCCGATGGCGATGTCCTGGAGGAGAGTCTTCAGTTTGGCCGAGTTGCGGGCCGGGATGGAGATTCCGTGTCGCCCGACCAGTGACCGGTAGATGCTCATGGTGATCTCCCGGAAAGCGATGAGGGCTACCGGGAGCCACCAGACGATGCCCTTGGCCACCAAGGCGACGAGGGCGCCCAGAACCACCACCTTGTCGGCCAGCGGGTCCAGGAAGGCGCCGGACCGGGTCGTGCCCTGCTTCCGGGCCAACCACCCGTCGATGCCATCGGACAGGGCCAGCAACCCCCCGAAGACGAAGGTGAACCAGCTGGCGCCCCAGAGCATGATCAGGGCGATGACGATCGGCGTGGCGAGCAGCCGCAGCGCGGTGATCCCGTTGGCCGGGGTGAGGAGCGCCGAGGGTCCGAACGTGGTGGGCCGGGGAACCGATCCGCCCTTGCCTCCACCGGGCATGGGAACGCCAGTGTTGAGAGCGTCGCTGCTCATCGGACGGCTCCTGCCGCGGCTGGTGCGCGCCTCCCGTCCGAGCCCGCGCCGTCGGGATAGCCGGCGATGAGGTCCGGTCCGTCGGATCCAGTGACCACCAGGTGGGCGAACGACCCGACGGCGAGGTCGTCGGGGACCGTGACGATGCCGTCGATCTCCGGGGCCTCGCGATAGGTCCGCCCTTCGCCGGGAGCGTCGATCAGCACCTCAACCACGGTGCCGATCAGGTCGTCGCGGCGACTGGCCGTGATGGCGTCCTGCAACTCGGTGCACTCCCCGATCCGCTCCGCCATCAAGGGCTCGGGAATCTGAGCGTCGAGATCGGATGCGTAGGTGCCCACCTCGTTGCTGAAGGGGAAGAACCCGACCCAATCGAGCTGGGCCTCCTCGATCCACTCGAGGAGGTGGTCGTGGTCGGCCTCGGTCTCGCCCGGATAGCCCACGATGAAGGAGGACCGGAACGCGGCGGTCGGCTCCTCGGCGCGGATCGAGCGGATGCGGTCGAGAAAGCGGTCTCCTTCACCCCACCGGCGCATGCGCTTGAGGAGCGGCCGCGAGACGTGTTGCAGCGAGAGGTCGAAATACGGCACGCCGGTAGCCAGCATGGCCTCGACCAGGGCGTCGTCGAGCGTCGAAGGATAGAGGTACAGCAACCGGGTCCACCGGACCCGTTCGGCCACAGCCGCCACCAGGTCCACGATAGGTCGGTTGGCACCGACTGCCGGGCCGTCCAGACGGGGCTCGGTCCTCCCTGTCGAACGGTCGAGGGCGAACGAGGAGAGGTCCTGGGCCACCAGCACCACCTCGTGCAGGTGGCCAGAGGATCCCCCGAGCTGATCGACCTCGGACAGGATCGACTCGGTGCTGCGCGACCGCTGTTTCCCCCGAAAGGACGGGATGGCGCAGAAGCCGCAGTTGCGGTCGCATCCCTCGGCCACCTTGATGTACGACCACGGGGCCGACGACGCCGGTCGTGGCAGGTTCAAGAGGTCGAAGGCCGGTACGGGCCCGGTCGGTGCTATGGGGTCGGGTTTGCGGCTGAGCAGGACCGGGGTGCCCGTCGCCGGTCGGGTGGCTCCGGTCAGGGAAGCTCCGAAGGGAGCGACCAGGTCGACCTCGGGGAGAGCCTCGGCCAGTTCGTCCCCGTAGCGTTCGGCCATGCAGCCGGTGACCACCAGTCGGGCCCCGTCCCGGCGGGTGTCGGACAGGGCGAGCACGGTGTCGATCGACTCCTGGCGGGCGGCCTCGATGAAGGCGCAGGTGTTGACCACCACCAGATCGGCCTCCTCCGGGGATCCGGCGGCCTCGAAACCCTCCACGACCAGGGTCCCGACCAGTTTGTCGGAATCGACCTGATTCTTGGGGCAGCCCAACGTCTCAATCCAGTACCGCTCGGCCACCGGAACAATCTACCGGGGCCCGGGCCCGCGGACTCCGAGGCCATGGACAGAGAGGAACCCGGTGTCGCGGGACACCTGTCCACGATGTCTCGCGACACCCACGAGCGGAGAGGGAGGGATTTGAACCCTCGGACCCAGTTACCCAGGTCAACTCATTAGCAGTGAGTCCGATTCGGCCGCTCTCGCACCTCTCCTTGCCCCTCCGGCCTATATTTGGCCTATATTTCCGGGATGGAAATGCAGGCCAGGACGTCGAGACGTCCCAAGGGTACAGGAACCGTTCGCCAACGAGCCCCGGGCAAGTGGCAGCTCCGTGTCTTCGTAGGTGTCGACCCGATCACGGGGAACCCCCGCCAGTTGTCCAGGACGGTCGACGCACGCAACCAGACCGAGGCACAGCGCAAACTCCGAGCCTGGCAGAAGGAGGTGGACGAGGCACCGGCCGAGGCCACCCTCGATTCGTCTGCGACAGTCCGAACCCTCATCGATGAGTGGCTGCGCCACAGCAAGGCCCGGGGGCGGGCACCCCGGACCCTGCACGACGCCCGTCGGTCGGCGGAGACGGTGATCTTCCCCGAGTTCGGGGACCTGCCGATCGCCGAGTTGACCCCCCGCCACCTCGACGAGTGGTACCGCAAGCTGGTCACCGGCGAGGGCCGGGCAAGGCCGTTGAAGGCGACCAGCATCCGACGACACCACGCCATCCTGTCGTCCGCCCTCAGCCAGGCGGTCCGGTGGGGGTGGATCGAGCGCAACCCTGCCGAGCGGTCGCAGCCTCCCGCGCTCGAGCGGGTAGAGCTCCAGGTACCTACTCCCGATGAAGTCCGGCGATTGCTGGCTGCCGCCCAGGACCGAGGACCCCGCTGGGGGATGCTGCTCACCTTGGCCGTACTGACCGGTGGCCGGCGCGGCGAACTCTGTGGACTCCGGTGGATCGACGTCGAGGGCGACTACATCCGCTTCCGGCGCTCGCTATACCGGGCTGGGGAGGAGCGAGGCGAAAAGGCCACCAAGACTGGCCGTGAGCGTCGTATCGCGGTCGCCGGAGCCGGCATGGCCATCCTCGAGGATTGGCGGGCCAGATGTGAGGAGGCAGCCAAGGCGGTCGATGTCGAGTTGGTGGACGACGCTTTCATCGTCTCGACCTTCCCGGACGGCAGCCGGCCGGTGAATCCGGACACCCTCACGTCGGTCGTCCACACGCTCTGCGTCGAGCTCGAGATGCCCCACGTGCACCTGCACTCGCTCCGCCACTTCGCCGCAACAGAGATGCTGGCTGCCGGCATCGACCCACGGAACGCCGCCGAGGTGCTCGGGCATGCCAATCCATCGCTCACGCTCAACTTGTACGGACACGCCACCAACGAACGGCAACGGCAGGCGGCCGAAGTGCTCGGGCGGGCGTTTGTCGAGCGGTAGGCCCGAGTTCGCAAGCCTGACGGGTCGAGTCAACGGATCTTCGGCGTGGCCCTTCCGGTGTCCGGCATCGGAGCACCGTCGAGTTGCTCCGCCAGCTTGCGGACATGCACGAGCCAGCGACCCGCGATCTTGACCCCCGGAATCTTTCCGGCGCGACACTGGCGGACCACGCCAAGGGGCGTCATGGACAGGAGGGGCGCGACCTCGTCCGGCGTTGCCAACTGCGGCAGTGATTCCGACAAGTGGGGGTAAAGGCTCATGGATGACCCGGCGAATTCGGGGCCATCGAAGCGTCCATCACCGGACGCACCACGGCGATAGACCGCCCATCGGGGCGAATGGCTGATCGCCCGGCGTTACATGACGGCCGCAGAACAACTGCAGTCGGGTGAGACTCTCGTTCGGTCACAGCGTCGGGCACTTTCGATCCGTGCCGTGGTCTCGCACCTCGGCCCAGCCAATTCTCCGTACCGACGTCACCCGCAACGTCACCCGCAACGTCACCTTCGTCAGTTCCCACGGTCGGGATAGACCGCATCCGCGTCACCCTGACTCCGTTGAACGTCACCTTGGCACCGTCCGCCGTCATCGGATCATGGCTTCGAGCGATGCGGAACAGCCACTGAGGGGTGGGCCATCCTCCACGGCCATCCCCTCGGTCCGAAGGTTGCTGAGAATTCAGTCGACGGCTCCGTTGGCGACGGACGCTCTCAGCGTCTTCAGCTCGCTTCAAGGGGCCGATCTGGGCGACAGCGGGAGTGGGCCGCCTACGTCTGAAGTCCCAGGCACGCATCTGATCCGTAGTGCGATTTTGGTTGTGCCGCAGCGTCGCCGAGAATCCCACCTCGTCGCATTTAACCTGGTAGATACCCACCTTTTCAGAAGGCCGCGAAACGAGGTGGGACGCTGCGCTACGCCAAGGGACCCAGTTGTTGGCTTGCGTGTTGGCTTTTTGCCCGGCCCCAATCGGTCCACGTCAGTGGGTCCTGACCGGACAAATACTTGCCCGCTTCAGCAACCCAGCATCTGACTCTGGTCAGATTCCACGGACGACACGCCGACCATGTTCAGTTCCTTCTCTTCGCCTCGACTACCCCATCGACTCAAACTGACAGCGACCACGGGACTTGGCAACCCTCCGGTTGCTCAGCAATCAGTTACACCGTAGTTCCTGAACACCTGCTGAAAGCAACACCAGCCGGCGTTCTCCCAGTTCAGCGGCTTGATCGACGGATTCTGCTTCACATCCCAGAATGAGCCCGGTCGACCACAGCCGTCGGATTCCAGACAGAGCTATCTCGACCCGCTTCCCCATGGAGAGCACTTGACCGCCGCCGATCCAGTGGCTTGTGCTGGCCAGAGCCGCCTATATCCCGAGTCACAACTCCAACTATGCTGAACTTGTGCTCAAGTTGACGGCCCAACGGGGCCGATGGATGCATCACAGTCGACCGAATGGAGAGAGGAGTGCCCGTGACCCCACTTCGGCTGCCTGAGCCCCAGGAGAGGCCGCTCAAGGCTTCCCCACTATCTCTCGTGGTGTGTCAGGTTCGCCACGAGCCGATTCCGGGAGTGGCGGATGCCCGTCGGATGTTGGACATCCGGGCGCTGCTCGATGATCGGTACCCAAAGGTCGAGCAACGGCAAGGTATGTCGGTCACGCTTGGGCCCGGCGCTCCACCGATCAGTCAGGAGCAGACGAGTGGTTGGCAGATGAAGTCGGAGGATGACAGCTGGACTGTCACACTCGACCCCCAATGGTTCGCTATCGAGACCGCCGCATACGTCAGCTGGAGCGACTTCCGGGGACGGCTCTCCCAACTCGTGAATGCCGTCACCCAGGTACACGATCCAAACCTCGAAGTCCGGCTCGGACTCCGGATGGTCGACGAGGTCGTCCATCCGGACGTTAAGGCGGCGAGCGATTGGCGTGGGTGGATTCGTGATGCGCTCTTGGGTCCGATCGCCTCGTCGGAGTTCGGCGACGCAACAAGCGCTATACAGCAGATCGTGGACATGGATGCCGGCGAGGGCAACCGCGTGATCCTTCGGCACGGCACAGCGGCACTCGCCCCCGGCAAGGGATGGGTCTACCAGCTCGACCATGATTGCTTCCGGCAGTCAGGCCGACCGCTCATCCCGGACGATGTGGTGGACGGGGCAGATGCGCTGCATCGGATTGCCCTCCAGGTCTTCCAGGCGGCCATCACAGATGAGCTGTATGACTACCTCGACACTGGAGGGACGGCATGACACCGACGTTCACCACCAGAGCCCCCTACGCCCTGATCGACGATGAACGGACACCTCTATCGACGGACCCGGGTGGCTCAACGCCTCGCTTCCCGTTGGTGCGACGGTTCGACGCGATCACGGAGCTCATGGACGAGGCCATCGCCACCTATGGGTTCACAAGTACGCAGCTGTCGGAATCCAGGGAGTTCTTGCTCGGTCATGCCCTAGACGAATCGACGGTGGATGAAGCCGGTGACGACCTGCGTCGGCGGACGCTCGCCGCCATCGGTGAACTCCGGAGTGCGCTGCTGGCCAGCGAGACCGGGGTCGCCGCGATCGTCGGCATCGACCGAAATACCGTACGGTCGTGGCGACGAGACGAACGCGATCCGTATCCGGCCACCGTCCGCCAGCTTTTCGAGCTCCAGAGCCTGGTCCGCGTGGTCGACGCGCTGGAATTTCCGGGCGGGGCACGGGCCTGGCTCTATGGCGAAGGGCCCCAGGGTGCAACGCGGCTTGACGTGCTAAAGCGACCAGGGGGAGTCAAAGAACTCTCCGCTGAGCTTCGGCCGGCATTCTTCACGCGGGCCATCCCGTCCACGCTGCCAGCTGCTGACGAGTTCGATGACGACGATCAAGCCGCCAACCACTCCGTTGGGCACGTGCGCGGCTCGTTCGCAGAGCCTGTCGTTCGTATTCGCAAGGTTCCCTGAGCGGTCCGTGCACGACCATGGCATTCCCGATCGACCGGGCTGGCCGGACGGGGTCCTCGAAGCGGTCGCGCAGTTCCGGCAGGGTGATCTGGTGCGGGACCTCCCGCTGTTCTACTGGGCGGACCCCACGACTCCCGTCCACGAACGCACGCGTGCGTACTCTGCCGCGGGGATCGCAGGTCCAGAGGTGGTCACGTTCGCTGCCCCTGCTCCTTACGGAATGGTCACGACCCAGACCTGTGACCTTGCGCTTGAGGGAGATGGTCACCCGAATACCGCCTGGGTCCAGCTCGCGCCGGTGTTCAACGGCTTATCACCTCACCCAGAAAGTCCCGACCTACACCTACTGGATGGTGGCGTGCGCAATCTCGTGCGGTCCGGAAGGGGGTACCAGAATCTCCTGTTCATTCCGCGGATGCCGGAGGACGGATTCTGGTTCGTTGACCTCACGTTCGAGGTCCCCGCTGAACGTGGATGGCTTGCCCGTCAGGAGCGGATTGACGGCTTCGGCGACGAGACCAAGCGCGAAGAGGTGGGACGTCGTCTTGCATGGCTGCGGTCGCGACCGGCACTTGACGGGCGATTCGTAGCTGCCGTCCAGAAGCCGATTGCCGATGCCCTCAAGGTCCTGAGGAGGGAGGAGCCGGCCGTCTACGACGAGATGCACGAGAAGGTCCTCGAAGTTGGTTTCGAACTCACCACGCGACTGTCGGTCTCAGCGGCACGCTTGTGTGTCATCCACGACAGCGCACCAGAGGTGCTCGTGGACCTCCCTCGGTGGATATCTTGAGCGAGTTGTTGACTCAGGACACTAGCGCATCGTCGCAGCCCGTCAGCACTTGGTTCTGATGGTTCTCTCCCCGGGCACTTCCGAGGTCTCTTTGAGGGGCTCCGGGGTACGAGGAGGCCCGGAAAGGAGGAACGACCTCTGGCCGTCCACATTCCCAGAAGAGAAGCCCGGCCCGGACGAAGGCCGTTGTGGTGATTCTCATGAGGCCCCTTGAAGGACTTCCACGTCAATGCACTCATCGATCTTGATGAGTGCATGGTAGATAGCGCGATGCGCCTCCTCGAGCTCGAGAAAGTCGCGACCGGCCGCTGAGCCAGACCGGCGGGCTGCCAGGTGATCAAGTTCGACGAGAGCATGCTGAAGATGGGATTTGGCGCCGGAGGTGAAGGCGTCGGTAGTGCGCATGGACGGTGACTCCGAGTCTCGGTTCTTCGCAGTAGTCATGTCCATGATTCAACTCTGCCGGCGTGCAGAAGACATCGTGTCCATGTGGAGGCGGGGTGGAGGTCAGGAGATGTGAAGTCACGCACTCGGCAACGTGACTACAAATCGCGTGCCGTGTTCTTCTGCGCTGGTCACAGTGATGCTGCCGTTATGAGCACGGACCAATTCCTGGACGACGGCCAGACCGATGCCGCTTCCGGCGGTCGTCCGAACAGCAGGCCCGCGCCAGAAGCGGTCGAAGATGTGCACGAAGTCGCCTTCCGGGATGCCTCTCCCGGTATCTTCGACAGTAATCGTGGCTGCACCACCCAGTGATGCCACGGTGATGTAGAGGCAGCCGCCGGCTGGCGTGAACTTGATTGCGTTAGTAAGAAGGTTGGTGACGACCTGGTGCAATCGGGTCCTGTCGCCCAGCACCACCGCGGGCTGGAGCTGTTGCACCAGGGTCAGCCCGGCGCTATCCACTTGCGGCCTCAGGGCATCTGCTGCCTTTCCGGCGATCAGGGCCAGATCCACGGGTGAGAGCACCAACGCCAAACCGGCGGCTTGAGCCGAGGCGAGCACTTCGAGGTCCTCGATGATTCTCCCGAGCCGTAGGGTCTCGTCGTGAAGCGATGCCAACGCCGCCGCGTCGGGTTCGGTGACCCCGTCGGCCATCGCCTCGGTCGCGGCCTGCAAGATCGCAAGCGGAGTCCGCAGCTCGTGGGCAACGTCGGCGACGAGGACGCGGCGGAGTTCGTCTTCACGTTCAAGACGGTCGGCCATATCGTCGAAGGCTCTCGAAAGATCGGCCAGCTCACCAGTCGCCCGGACGTCACCGACTCGAGCCCCTCGGTCACCGGAGGCCATGGCCTGCGCCGCACCGGTCAGAGCCGCGACGGGCCTGGTGATCCGTCGGGCGAAGACGATTCCAGCCACCACGGCCAGCACCGCGAGTAGGGCTGCACTCCATCCGATACCGGCACCCAGCGCACGACGCAATGACCCGCCGGCGGCCCCGATTCCGATTGTGCTGGCGCGCACAGACACCGTCCCGACCTGTGAGCCGTGTACGACCACCGGGAGGACGAGAGCGGGCCCGAGACTGCTCGGGCGAATCCCGGCCGGGGTGCCCGAGACCACGAGTTCCCCCGAAGCATCGTGCACCTGAACGGCGACCCCGGCGTGGGTCGCCAGCGTCAAGGGGGAGGAGAGGTTGACATTGCTCCAGGAGGAACCCTCGCCATAGCCCACCGCCACGGCACGGACCACGGCGCTGGCGAGGTCTTGACGTTGCTGACGAGAGAGCGTTGTGACGTCGTTGCTGGCGAATATCAATGTGGCCGTGGCCAGCAGCCCGAGGCTCACCACCGCCACCAGCGCGATCAAGAGGGCCAGCCGGCGAGCTATCGGGGAGAACCGGCCGCCTGCGGGACGTCCTGCCACCGTCGATGCCGACCGGTCCGGCGATAACGAAGAGGGAGCAGGGTCATCGTCGTTCCGCTTAGTCATCCCGAGACAGGCCGAGCCGGTAGCCACCACCGAGGACGGTCTCGATGATCCGCGGGGACCCCGGATCGCGTTCGATCTTGTGCCGGAGGTTCTTCACATGGGAATCGACGGTGCGCTCGTATCCTTCGAACTCATAGCCCCGGATTCGGTTAATGAGCTCGAAGCGTGAGTACACCCGTCCCGGCGTGGTCGAAAGCGCCAGTAGCAGCCCCCATTCGGTAGGCGTCAAGTCGACCACCTCACCGTCGACGATGGCCTCGCGTCGACTCTCGTCGATGACGAGCCGCCCCTGGCCGAAAGAGGAGCATTCGTTACGTGACGTGGTGTCGCGGCCCCTGCGCAAGATGGCCTGGGCGCGCAACACCAGCTCGCGAGGGCTAAACGGTTTTGTCATATAGTCGTCAGCGCCCAACTCCAGGCCGCGGATGCGATCGCTTTCCGACGCCTTCGCCGTGAGCATCAGAATGGGCACATCGGTGAACGTGCGAAGCTCCTGCGCCACGTCCTCGCCGGGCACGTCGGGAAGCCCGAGGTCAAGAATGACCAGGTCCGGCTGCCCCCGTCGAGCTAAGGCGATGCCCTCGCTTCCCGACGCCGTGGAGAGCACCACCATGCTCTCGCGCTCGAAGTACGAGCGCAACAGGTCCCGCAGCTTGGGCTCATCCTCGACCACCAGCACCGTCGTTCTCATCAGCGTCTCCCCATCGCGACATTCTCCACCACGAAAGCCACATCATGTCGCCGCCCATTGGGTGGGGTAGGCCTGCAAGCGAGCGATGCGCTCGGCCACCGGCGGGTGCGTGGAAAAGTGCCGGGCGAAGTCGACCCTGCGTCCGAGCGGGTTGACCACCCAGGCCGCAGCTTGGGCCGGGGCCAGGGCCATGGGCACGACGTCGACATAGCCGTCGATCCGTGCCAGCGCCCGCGCCAACGCTTCGGGGTCGTCGGCCAGATCGGCCCCGGCACGATCGGCGTCGAACTCTCGGCTCCGCGACAGGGCGAACTGCAGCAGGCCGGCGGCCGCCGGGGCCACCAGGGCGACCAGGAGCGAGCCGACCGGTCCAGGGCCGTTGTCGCGGTTGTGACCTCCGAGGAGGGTGGAGAGCCAGACCAAGCTTGCGAGGGCAACGATGGTCGTCGCTACCGCGGCGGCGACCGAGGTCAATAGCGTGTCCCGGTGACGAATGTGAGCGAGCTCGTGGGCGAGCACGGCCCGGACTTCGGCCGGCTCGAGCAGGGCCAAGAGGCCCTCGGTCACGACGACCACCGCGTGGCTGGGGGCCCGACCGGTGGCGAACGCATTGGGCTGTGGGCTTGGTGCCAGATAGAGCCGTGGGGGCGCAAGAGCGGCGCGCTCGGCAAGCTCAGTCACCATCGCCTGGAGAGCCGGCGCCTCATGGGGTCCCAAGATCCGGGCCCGGGTGGAGTGGATCGCCAGTCGGTCGGAGAACCACCACGAACTACCCACCACCGCCACCCCGAGGATGAGGCCGATCACAACACCCGCGTGACCTCCTATGAGCCCGCCGCAGACGACCAACAGGCCCCCAATAGCGCCCAGAAAGAGAGCGGTCTTGACGGTGTTTCTGATCACTTCCTATTTCGGTTCTTCAACGATGGATCAGCGAGTGTGCCAACGCTCGCCGGCCGAACGTGCGTGGACCGCGCTCGATCACGGCGGGTGACACCGGCTCAGGCGGTGGGCTCTCATGCTCATCGAGCATGTGCCACTCGACCTCGGACTTTGACAGGAAGCGAAGTTCGCAACGCGGACACTGAAAGATCGCCATGTCGGATTCCTTTCGTCGGTTCGTCTTGCCATTCAACAGCCGGGATATGAAGGGGTCATCGCGGTCATGTGCACGCCGGATGGAGATTCGCACTGGCAGAGGAGCCAAACTCTCGGAGAACCACCTGCCGGCTCCCGCCGTACCCCCCTGCAGTGGAGATCGTTCGAGCCAATCCCGGCAGTAATCCATCAAAGTCCACGCCGCCTCCATCTCATCGATGCACCGGTTTCACCGGGCCGTGATTCGCTTGTCTTGCGGTGGAGGTCTGGGACCTGTCACCGCACCGCAAGTTGGGAAAGGAGCGACATGGACACAGCAGTCGTAAGCAACGAGGAGCAAGTTGTAAGCGTGGTCGGGACCCCCGTCGAGGCGCGCGCTCGGCTCGAATTGGGAAGGTGGACTTCCGACTTTGCCATCGCCGCGGTGCTGGCCGATGGCTATCGCCTCCGTCGTTGGTCGGACGGCGACATAATGCGTGAGTTTTTTCCGTCTGCCGACGTCCTGCTGGCTAGCCCGATACCTGCGAGTTGGCCTTTCGCGGAGTCCTTGGGGATCCGCCCCCCCGCCCACCGCCGCGGGGCCCCAGGGTCGCCGGAGAGTCGGATCGAGATCTGATGGCGGCACCCCTCGCACCGATCCCTGGTGACCCGTCCCGGGACCACCGTGATCTGCCCGCACTCATCGTCGTCACCGGGGTGGCCCGGCGGATTACCGGAGCGGACATCGGCGCCATCGCCATCCCGGTCGGCGCCGGTGGTTTCGTCCTCGAATGCGTCTCCGGACCACGAGCCGCGGCCTACGAAGGGGTAGTGGTCCCCCACGGTCACCTCGTCTTCGAACCCGAGGTGTGGGCACGGGGAGGGTTGTCGTGGTGTGCAGGCAGCCACGTCCTGCCGGAGGTCGCGCACGCGCTCTTTGCCCCCGTTCCCGGCACCCGATCGCCAACCGTGGCCCTCGTCGTCGCCAACCATGAGGTCAGCCGCTTGTTTCGTGAGGACCAGGCGGTGGCCCTGGCGGAACTGACGACCCATCCGAGCGTTGCGGCAATCTTCTCATCCTGCTCGGCCACCAGGCCGGTTTGGGAGTGCCGACCGGTGGCCGAGGCGGGTAGGACCATTTCCCATCTGGCGTTCCCGGGACGGTCGATGCGGTGAATGCCCCTGGGTGGTGGTTGGCGGCAGGCGCGTTGATCCTGACTCTGCTCACGGTCGACTTCGCCCTACACCGCGGTGACCGCGAAGTCGGTCTCCGGAAAGCCCTAATAGCCAGTGGCGCCTGGATCGGCGTCAGCATCGTGTTCGGGCTCGTGCTGGGCGCGGCCCACGATTGGAACGCCGCGGGGGACTACTTTGCCGGCTACCTGACCGAGAAGTCGCTCAGTATCGACAACATCTTCGTCTTCGCGGTTCTCTTCCGTGCCTTCGCCGTGCCAGTGGCCTATCAGCGACGCGTCCTCTTCTACGGGGTGTTCGGCGCGCTCGTCCTTCGTGGTGCCTTGATCGCGGCCGGCGCCTCGGTCCTCGATCACTTCAGCTGGGTCCTCTATGTCCTGGGTGCCCTCTTGATCTTCTCGGGAACACGCATGGTTCGGGGCGCCGATCTCGTTGATCCGGAACGGAACCTCGCGATCAGGAGTCTCCGCCGGCTGCTCCCGGTGACGCCCTCATACGTCGGCTCCCGCTTTTTCGGCCGGATCGACGGCAAGGTGGTGGCGACGCCTCTCCTGGTGGCACTCGTCGCCGTCGAAGCCACCGACCTCATCTTCGCGATGGATTCGATCCCCGCCACCTTCGGCATCACCCGAGACGTCTTCGTGGTCTTCACCGCGAATGCCTTCGCGGTCCTGGGGCTCCGGGCGCTCTACTTCGTCCTGGCCGGCACGATCGACCGCTTCACATCCATCAAGTACGGCCTCGCTGCGCTACTCATCTTCATCGGCCTCAAGATGTTGCTGGCCTCCGTGATCAGCATCCCGACGCTGGTCAGCCTGACTGCGATCGCCGTGATCATCGGCACGTCGATCGCCATCAGCGCCTGGCATGACCGGCCCATCACGACGACGCCGGCCGAGGAACTCGTAGAACGATGATCGCGGACCCTCTCTCGAACCTCCAGCTCCACACCGCCCTGTCGTAACTCGCCGCGTTCCTGGTCCCCGCCTTCGATGCCGTCTTCCCCGTCCTCCCGAGCGAGATGGCCATCGTGGCTCGGCACGGAAACGGACGACCAAAGGGTGACGACGAGCTCACATGGGGAACCGCGTCAGTTCGCTGAGGGTGACGTTCGCCGATCCTGCGTTTCTCCTGTTCAGGGTCCAATCTCGCCGGGGTGACGTTGAGGGTGACGTCCGT
>JADGOE010000001.1 GCA_017883135.1 Acidimicrobiales bacterium | reverse complement strand
TAGCCCGAAACTCTCGTATTGAGATGCATCGTGAATACATGGGCGCCACGGGATTGACGTTCAGCCATGACGCCGACGGGTGCGGGTTCAGCGTCGTTCACCCTCAATGCAACAGTGCCGATCGTACCTACCTACCTCCCGAACGGCCGCCCGACGGGTGCGGGTTCAGCGTCGTTCACCCTCAATGCAACAGTGCCGATCGTACCTACCTACCTCCCGAACGGCCGCCCGACGGGTGTCCGGGTGCCGGATGCTGGTGGAGGTCTCCGATGACGGTCGGTGCTCAGCTGCCCCGGTCGTTCTCGTAGAACGACCGGGGCACCGACAGCGCCAGTGCTGCGGCGGGGACCACCGCCATGCCGTGTCCCCGGTGGACCCTCACCTGGCGGCGAATCAGGGCCCCTGCAAACGAGCCCTCGCCACTGCAGAGCCGCGCCAGGTCGAGCCAGGCTCCGGCGATCAGAGGGACCCCTGCCACCGCGCCGTCGGTGATGACCACTTCGCCCCGGCTGAAGGAGAGTGTCACTGCGATCCCGCGATCGGCGGCCCGCAGCACCACCGCGCCGCGGGCCAGCCGTGCCGCGCGGGCCCGGCTGCGGAAGTCACGCATATTGTCCGCGAGTAGCCCGGCGATCATTATCGCGAGACCGGAAGCCTCTTCGCCGCCTGGCACGGACACGGCCGGTACGGCCGTTCCTCTCGCGCCGGACTGCACCCGGCTCAGACCTTCCTCCACCACGGGTCGATTCCGAGGTCCTCGGCAATGACGGCAAGTGCGTTGTACGCGGGCCCGAACGTGATGAACCCGTGGGGATGCTGGGTCGAGCCGGCCATGTAAAGCCGTTCGACAGGGGTCCGGTACTGCCCGAGTTCGGGCAGCGGCCGTTGGTCGAGCATGTTGTCGAGGCTGATCTCCCCCATCATCCAGTCCCCCCTGATCATGTTGGGGAGCTTGCGTACGATGTCGTGCGGGGTGAACACGGCTGATGCCAGAAACGCGTCGTCGGTGAGGTTCGGGGCAAACTTCCGCCACGCCTCGACGCACATGCGCCCGTAGTGCGGACCGATGTCATCCCAGGCGCCCTCGCCGCCGTCCGCCAGTGCAAACGGCGCGAACTGGCGGAGCAGCCCGGTCGCGCATCCTTCGGGAGCGTCAGTCGGGTCGTAGAGGGAGTTGACCGCCGCATTGGGGTGGGGGTCGGGAAGTCCGCCCTTCCGGATCGTCGCCCAGTCAGTGTTGAGCTCTTCGGGTGAGCCGTAGCCGAGGTTGACCACCCAGGCGCGATTCACATCGGGGTCGAACTCCGCCGCGGCGTACTCGGGCAGGCGGTCCATCGCCAGATGGACCGAAAAGAGCGTCCAGTCCTTGTGGTGGATCTCCGTCTTCACCTTGTGGGTCAGCTCCTCGCCGACGGTGGTCGCGTCGAGGAACTCGAGGAAGGTCTGCTCAACCGACACAGTGGATACTACGGCCTGGCGCGCGGTGATCTCGGACCCATCCGCCAGGCGTACGCCCACCGCGCGACCACCCTCCACCACGATGTGATCGACGTCGGCGTCGGTGACCATCACGCCACCGTGCTGGGCCAGATCGCGCCAGAGGGCATGGGCGAGCCGGTGAGAGCCGCCGACGCAGAGATGCCAGTTGTCGATCTTGCCGGCGAGCAGGGGGAACCCGATCGCAAGTCCCTTGACGTCATTGGTGTACCCGCAGATCGCACCGTGGAACGCGAGGTGAGCCTTGACCTTCGGGTGGTGGAAGTGCTGGTCGAGGAACCGGTTGATCGTCTCGACCCGGAGCTTCACCGACAGGAACTCGCTGCGGTCCTCGGCGCCGAAGGTCAAGAGCGCCTTGGTCAGCTCCTTCACCGACATCGGGGGCTGGTACATGAGCGCGCCGAGCAGCAGGTCGATGAACCCGTGGGCTTCGGCGTGCAGCCGTCGGAAGGTCTCCGCGTCCTCCTCGGAGAATCGCGCGATCGAGGCGCAGGTCTTGTCTAGGTCGGAGTGGACGACCAAGGCGGTCCCGTCGGTGAACACTGACGCCATCTGCACTTCGGGGCGCACGTACTCGGCGCCGTGACCGCGGACATCGAGGTCCGACACTGGTGGGGCCATGTCTACGAACGTGTGGTAGTTCGCGTGCACGTTGTGCAGGAACCCCGGAAGCGTCAGCTCCTCTGTGCACAGGCCGCCGCCCTCCTCGTGGCGGCGCTCGCAGACGAGCACCTCGAGCCCGCTGCGAGCGAGATAGGCGCCCAAGGTGAGTCCGTTGTGCCCAGCACCTACGATGACAACGTCATAGACGTCACGCATCTGCCGAACCTCTCGCCGCCGCCGTGGGCCTACCAGCCGCCGCCAGGTCGCTCGCACCGCCACCGGCGTACGGCGGAGCTCCGAGGGGCCACACGGTCTCGACTCCCTGCGCGTAGGCCTCGAGCAGTGCCTTGACCAGTTCGGCCTGGCGCATGAGGAAGCGCATATCGCCGCGGATCTTGACCGTGCCGCGAAGCGCTGCCTCCACCGGGTCGACTGCCCCCGCCGCGATCTCGTCGAACACTTCGGCCGGGCCGCGGAACCGGTAGTCGAGGACGGTGTCCTCCTCGTCCCGGAGCACCTCTCGGTACCAGGCGCACCTGCCTTCCTCGATCCGGACAAGGAAGTGGCGCTCCTCGCCGTCGGTCACGTACGGCGACACGCCGTCGCCGGCGATCTCTATCCGGCAGGTCCATGTGCCTTGGGGCACGCCGCGTAGGCCCGCCACACCCGCGTTGATCGCCTCGACCACCGCGGTGTACCAGTCGACCGTGTAGATGACGGGCATGTCAGTACCCCCTGGTCTCGAGGACGGGGCTTGCCAGGCCCAGGTCCTCTGCGATCGCTTTGAACGCGTTGTAGCCGCAGGCGGCGTGCATCCCGCCACCGGGGTAGGCCGACGGCCCGCAGAGGTAGAGCCCGTCGACCTCGGTCCGGTAGTTCGACGCCTCGGGGAACGGGCGGTTCGCCCCCATCTGGTCGGGCGAGAACTCACCGTTCGAGAAGTCGCCTTCGCGCATGAGGTTCTTGCGCTCCATCTGGTCCGGGGTATAGAGCCGGTCCGCGATCACATTGTCGGGAGTCATGTTGGGTGCAGAACGGCGCCATACTTCGAGGAACTCACTGTTGTAGGTGGCGCGGACTTCTGCCCACTCCTCCGCGGTGAGCGCGCTGGCCGGCGGAAGGAAGTACCACCCGGTCGCTGCCTGACGCCCCGGGGGAGCCTGCGAGCGGTCCCACAAGCTGTTCACCCAGGTGCCGGCTGCGGGGCGTGGCACCACGCCGCTGTACGCGTCGCGGATGTAGCGCACCACCTCGTCGGGTCCGTCGAACCCGACGACCGTGTAGAAGCACCGGTCGATGGCCGGCTCGTGGCGGGCCGAAAGGTATGCCGGGGCTTCGTAGAGGCAGAACATCGGGGTGCCGAGGACGTGGCTCGGCCCGTAGCGGAAGGCGCGAGCTCGCCGAACCCACAGGTCGCTCAGGTGGTCGTCGCCTACCAAGTCGAGCAAGGTCTGGCGGAGGTCCGCATTGGAGGCCACGACCTTGGTGGCCCGGTACTCGTTGCCCCGGCGGTCGCGCACGCCGACCGCGCGACCGTCCTCGACGAGGATTTTCTCCACTGCCGAGCTCTCCACCAGGTCAACGCCCTCGCGGTAGCAGGCCTGTGTCATGGCTTTCGCGAGCGAGTGGGTCCCCCCGAGAGCGAGCTTCCAGTTCCCGATCGTCCACATCACGAAGCTCAGGAACGAGACCCCCGTACCGGTCTGGTCCACCGGAAACCCCCATTCCACCGTCGCCCGGTAGAGCAGTGCTCGCAGCTCTGGGGTCTCGAACAGCTCGTCGATGACCTGCTTGGGCGACTTGGCCGAGAAGTGAGGGCCGATTCCCAGGTCCGCCAACGAGGCGGTCAGCATCTCCACATCGGTGGTGGCACCGGTGCTGGACGGCGCGCTGTACATCCCTGCAGCGAGGAACCCTTCGAGCTCCATGGCCCGCCGCTTCAACTCCATGAACAGGTCCGCATCGGCCGTGGAGTACCTGGCGATGCTGGCGCGGGTCGCGTCGGCAAGGTCCGGGCGGTACACGATGACCGGCGGCCGGCCGTCCGCGAAGGTGATGCCCGCCTGGGCCTCGGGCATGACCGTCCGGAGTCCCAGGTCCTCGAGCCCGAAGTCAGCGATCATCGGCATGACGTCGAAGAACTCCATGTACTGGGCGTGGAGGTTGTGACGGAAGCCGGGCACCACGGGCTCCTCGGTGTTGGCGCCGCCGCCCTCCTCGTGGCGCCGCTCCAGCACGAGCGTGGAGAGCCCGGAGCGTTGCAGGTATGCTGCCAGGCACAGGCCGTTATGGCCCGCGCCGACCACGATCGCGTCGTAGGTGGTGCTGGTCATGAACGTCGACCAGGCGGCATGGTCCGCGATCGCAACGACGGCGCGGCCGTCCGCATGGGCTTGCGCCTTCCGACCGACGAGGCAACAGCCGCCGCGGTGCGCGCCGGGGGTCTTGCCGACGGAGCCGGGGCGGCCCGGTCGGGACCCGGTGCTGGTTGTTCTTCGGGCAACGAGGGTACCGGCTCCAACCTGGCCGGCCGAGGGTGAGCGGTACCGGCCAGAGCCGCTCGGGCAGCTGCGGCCCGAGCAGGTCGAGCGATAGGCGCGACTGGCGGTCCGTCGGCGCTGATCACCGAGGCCTTGGTGCCCGGCAGGACCAGGCGCTTGGCCCATCTGAAGCCGAGGCCGAACGTCTTACTGCTGAATCCCACCCGCAACAGTCCGGGGATGTCGGAGGGCTCCATTCGGATGGAGAAGTCCCACGTGACCGGTTCGGTGATGGTCCCCGCCACGACCAACTCGTCACCCTCCCTGCGCAGTTCGTAGTTGCGGAAGTCCATGATGAGCTCCCTGCGGCCCAGTCCTCGCGACATGATCTTCATCGTGCCCTCCTCAATCCGTAGCCAGGGCCCGCCGCAGCGCGGTGCGCCCGTCGAGCGTCACGACAGGTACGTCTCGCGGTATCGAACGAGCGAGCGCGGCTCCTCCCACCATCGCTCGGCCTCGAGGTCTTCGACCACCGAGCCCGCCGCGATGTAGCCCGGCCCACCGGTGACCAGCCCACCGGGGTAGGCAGAGGCCCCGCAGAGGTACAGCCCCTCGATCGGCGTGCGCCCGGCAGTGCAGCTCTCGTGTGGGCGAAACACCCCCATCTGCAGCGGGTCGTAGGCACCGTGCTTGATCGAGCCCCGAACCATCGACGCGATCCGTGTCTCGATGTCGACGGGGGTCTCAGCGTGGACCGACACGATGTTGTCCTCCGTCAGGCTCGGAGCGTGGCGCCGCCAGACTTCGAGCACCCGGTCGATCAGCTCGGCGCGTCTCGACTCCCATCCGCCGGCAAGGTCATAGGGCGCGTGCACCTGCAGGAAGGCCACGTCGTGCCCCGGCGCGCGCGGGAGGGTCGGGTCGTAGCGCGTCTCGACGGTGGCGTGGCCGCCGAGCTCATCACCCAGATCACCCGCGAGCACGTTGCGCCAGTGCGCGAGGAGCTGCTCGGTCGAGTCGAATCCGACCACCGTCATCAACGCGTCGTTGACCCACGGGTCGTCCGCCTCGTACCACGGCCACTCGCTGGTCGCGACCGACACCGTGAAGAAGGACCACTGGTCCCACTCCCACTTCCCTGCGCTTTGGAGCAGGTCCGCAGGTACGTGGGCACTATCGACGAGCTTTCCGAAGGTCTGGGGTGGCGGCAGGCTCGAGAGGATCGCCTTCGCCCTGAGCACCCGGCCGTCGAAGCACTCCACGCCGGCGACGTGCCCGTCCTCGACGATGACGCGGGTGACC
The DNA here is from genome assembly GCA_017883135.1 of Acidimicrobiales bacterium. Classification (GTDB taxonomy): domain Bacteria; phylum Actinomycetota; class Acidimicrobiia; order Acidimicrobiales; family RAAP-2; genus Bog-756. Next base: position 94,797 of record JADGOE010000001.1, on the reverse strand, counting down.
TCCGAGTTGTCGAGGATGGTACCCCCGGCCCGCAGGATCTCGCGCGAGAGCGAGCCCGCCAGCTTGTGTGAGCCGCCGTAACAGATCGCTTTGTTCAGGGCACGCTCCACCAGCAGTGGCACCAGAAACCCGAGGCCGGTCTCCTCAGGGTGGAGACCCCACATGCACGCGGCGTAGAGCACGAGCATCCTCACCCGGTCGTCCTCGAAGTACTCGCTCACGATGTCGACCGGAGACATCTCGGTGAGCCGGAGGAGTTCACGCCCGACCTCGGTGCGTTCCAGGGCCTCGATCATGTCCATCGGAGCGAGGGCAGGCAGGTACGTACCGGGGGCCAGTACGTCGTCCACGGCGCGGTGCCACGAGCGCAGCAGGTGGCCGAACGCCCGGGCATCCTTCTGGGAGAACTTGGCGATCGAGTCCTTCGCGTCCTCGATCTGCCGGCAGAGCACCAGGCTCGTTCCGTCGGAGAAGACGCTGGCAAGCTGCGCGTTCGGCTTGACGAAGGTGAGCCCGTGCTGGGTCAGGTCGAGGTCCCGCAGCGGGGGCATGTAGTCGACCATCATGTGGTAGACGGCGTGTGGGTTCGTGTAGAAGCGGGGGAACAGCGTCTCCTCCGTCGCGAGCCCTCCCCCAATTTCGTGGCGCCGCTCCACCACGGCGGTGCGCAGTCCGGCGCGCGCCAGGTAGGCCGCTGCGATGAGGCCGTTGGGCCCGGCGCCGACCACGACTACGTCGTACTCGGACTCCTCTGGGAACTCCTGTGGCAGGCCGACCGCGTCCTCACCCTCGGGAACGAAGGCGAAACTCTTGCGCTCACCGGTCGTCGCGCTCGGCGCAGTGCTGGTCCCGGAACTCATGACGCCGCCCCGGCCACTGAGCCCCGGTCGTTCATGTACCACGGCGACGGGTACCACCACGAGCCTGGCTCGACCAGGCCGTCATCGATGAGTATGTGCATCAGGTTGTAGGGCACGGCCATCAGGCAGAGGCCACCGGGGTGCATGGTCTGGTGACACATGTAGAGATTCTCGATCGGTGTGCGGTAGCGCGAGAGCTCCTCCAGCGGCCGGTTCGAGGCCCACTGGTCCGCGTCCTGGCGGGCTGCGTACCAGTTGCCACCGGTCATGCCGGCGTTGCGGAACTCGGAGTCGAGTGGCGTGTTCACGAACACCTCCACGATGTTGGCCCCACGCATGTTGGGCGCCACCTCCCCGAGCAGCGTCAGCGCCGCCTTCGTCACCTCGTCCTTCCGGCGGTTCCAGCCCTCGGGGCCGGTCACGTCGTATTCGGGGGGAGGGCACTCGAGGTAGATGGGGGAAAGGACGTGGTAGCCCTCGGGGCAGCGCGTCGGGTCGTAGACATCGTGAGTGCAGACCATCATCGTGAGGTGCTCGGGGGTGAGCTTGTCGGGCATCCGCTTGAACGAGTACGCGTCACGGGTCTGCGCGTTGAAGTTCTCCATGCTGTCAACAGGGGTGATGACGCACGAGGGATAGACCTCCTCGGGGAACCACTCCTCGCGGCCGTGGTATCGAGGCAGCTCGCGGCAGATGACCGACAGCACGTAGAGGCTGCCTCCCTTGAGCGATATGTCCGACACCCGCTGGGCGAAGCCGGCGTCGAAGTGCTGGCGCCCGACCAGGTCGAGGAAGGTCCGCTGCACGTCCACGGCGGAGATCACGGCTTTGTCAGCCCAGATCGTCTTTTCCGGAAAGGCGGCGTCGTCGTCCAGCCGGACACCCACCGCGCGCCCATTGCGCACGATGATCTCCCCGACCGGGGCATTGGTCAGGATTCGGGTCCCCTTCGCCAGCGCTGCACGGATGATCGAGTGGGCGTAGGTGTGTATCCCGCCGCGGGGCGAGCCCGACGAGTAGCTGTAGAGGAGGGTGCCGCCGAGTGACTGCAGGAGCATGCCGTCCCACGCCGGATGCGCACCGCAGTACCACGCTCCGAACGCTGCGAAGGCACGCATCGGCTCCCACGGCACCGTCTCGTCGAGGAAGTCGACGTAGCTCATCTCCGTCAGGCGGTCGCTGTAGACGCCGCCAAGGTGCTTGCGGAAGACTTGCCACCACGGCTGGTCACCAGGTTCGACGTCGGCATCCGGCGGGTGTGGGGGTGTCCAGAACAGCGCGCGCAGCAACTCCTTGATCGCCGCGGGCCCGAGCGTCTGGAAGATCTCCCCACCCCCGGCCGGTTCCACGCCGATTGCCCGAAGACTCTCCTCTGCCAGGCCCGGGGTGAATCGTCCGCCGAGGTTGGCGGCCTTGCCATCGAGCGTGGCGAGCCCAGCCATGGACGGGTAGTAGACCTGCCGAAAGCCATATCGCCAGAGCTCGAGCTGCTCGAAGCCGGGCGCAGCGGCCCCGTAGAGGTAGGTGGCGTGCGGGTCGATGCGGAAACCTGGACGGGCCTCGGTGTTCTCTTGGCCGCCGCCGCACTCGGGGCGTGCCTCGAGCACGCAGACCGAGTGGCCGCACCGTGAGAGGTAGGCGGCGATGGTCGTGCCATTGTGGCCGCCGCCGACCACCACGAAGTCGAAGTGTTCCTCCTCCATCGGACCTCCCCCCGGGTCTGGTGATCTGCACCAGTTCCCGTTATCTGCCACGGTAGACGAGACAAATGAGACAAACAAGACAATTCCCGTGATATTGTTGCATCTGTGAGTCCCATCGGGTCGGAAGGGACGGCGTTCCCACCCATCGACGGCGAACGGCCCTCAGTCGTTCGGGGGAGCCTCGAGGAACGCGTGGCGGAAGCCGCCATGCGTTGCGTGGCGCGGTGGGGAACTTCCAAGACGGGCCTTGCCGACGTGGCCGAGGAGGCCGGAGTCAGCAGGGCGACGGTCTACCGGGCGTTCCCCGGGGGCAAGGAGACACTCCTGTTGATGGCGGTGAGGCTCGAGTTGAACCGCTTCTTCGACCAACTCGGGGAGCGCCTGGCTGAGGCTCGAACTCTCGAGGACTTGATCACGACGGGAGTCGCAGCTGCCGGGCGGGCGCTCGTCGAGGACCCGGCCCTGATGCCGTTGGTGGCGCATTTCGTCCGCACGGACTCGACGGACCGCACCGAGGAGACACGATCGGTGCTCCGGGTGGTGACCGAGTGCACGACGCCGCACCTCGCGCGGTTTCTCGACCCGCGCCGGGCACGCGGTGTGGCCGAGTTGCTGGCGCGCCTCGCCGTCACCTTCGCGGTGCTCCCTTCCGACGAGGTGGACATCACCGACGAGGGTTCCGTACGTGCGTTCCTCCACGACGGGATGATCCTCCCCTCGCAGGGATACGCCCGCTAGCCGCAGTGACCGGCCGTATAGGTGGCGGCCTCGATCGGTGCTGCGGTCAGGGGGCCTCGGGCAACGCGGCAGCCAGGCGTTCGGCGGCAGCCAATGCCTCTGTGGGTGTCACTCCGGCCGAGGCTGCCAGCCAGCACGTCACCGGGGCTGCAGTGCGTTCCGCCGCATGCGCAGCCACCCCGGCCGCGGCGAGCAGGGTGGTGACCTCCTCCTCGGTCGGTGCAGGCACCCCGAGGGCGGCGGCGTACCGCTCGGTCCAGTCACGCGCTGAGATGCTCATAGGAGTGCGATGGTAGCGCCGGCCGCCGTTCCCCGCCGGACCGCCCGGGCTCGGTCGGTCCGGGGGGAACCCTTCAACCCCCGGACACCGGCGGCAGCAACGCCACCTCGTCCGTGTCGCACAGGGCGCGGTCGAGTGGCACGGTGTCGCCGTTGACCCAGACCCCACATGTCGCGGCCACATCGCTGAAGTGCTCGCCGTAGCGGGCGCACGCGGCGGTCACCACCTCGGCCACGGTACCGCCCGCCACCTCGTCGCGAGCCGTACCGGCCGCTTCGCGGGCGGGCCCGAACAGCCACAGGTGAGGCATGTTCAACCCCCGATCATCGACATCGAACGTCTCGGGCGGAGGAAATCAGGGTCATCGATCCCGTGGCCGGGACGCTTGCCCCAAACCGCTCGGCGCAGCATCACGGCGACGTCCTCGTCCGAGCCACCGCCGCGCAGCACGTCGCGTACCGACGGCTCATCATCGGAGAACAAGCAGTTGCGAAGCGCTCCGTCGGCCGTTATCCGCAGCCGATTGCACGTGCGGCAGAACGGCCGTGTCACGCTTGTGACGACACCGACCTCTCCGTGGCCGTCCGTGAACCGGTACCGCTCGGCCGGTGCTGCGTCAGCGCCTGCAGGCACAGGTTCGAGAGGCCAGCGGGAGGAGATGCGAGCGAGGACGTCGCGGCCGGCCACGACCAGTTCGCGGCGCCAGAGGCCGTCCGCATCGAGGGGCATGTACTCGATGAACCGCACTGGCCGCCCCGTGGCCCGCGAGAAGGCCGCAAAGTCGAGTACTTCGTCGTCGTTCAGCCCTGCAATGAGCACCACGTTGACCTTGACCGGCCGGAGCCCTGCGCCTTCGGCGGCATCCATGGCGTCGAGGACCACCCCGAGCTCGCCACGTCGGCGGATCTGTGCGAAGCGCTCGGGCCGAAGTGAGTCGCAGCTGACATTGACCCGGTTCAGTCCCGCCCCGGCGAGCCCATTTGCCAGCCTCCCCAGCTCCGTTCCGTTGGTGGTGAGCGCGAGGTCGGCGAACCCGATCTCGGCCACTTGACTCAACAGGTCGACGATGCCCTTGCGCACGAGCGGCTCTCCGCCCGTCAAGCGAACGGATGTCACTCCGAGGGACTTGGCTACACGCGCCACCACGGTGAGCTCCTCGAACGACAGGATTTCGTCACGGGGTCGAAACCTGACGCCTTCCTCGGGCATGCAGTAGGAGCAGCGGAGGTTACAGCGATCGGTGACCGACAGCCGCAGGTCGCTGTGGACCCGCCCGAAGGTATCAACGAGCGGACCTTGGGTCGGCATTGCATCGAACCATCCGGCATCGGGTGTCACCACAGGCCTCCCGCTTCGTTTCCGCCGGCCTCTGGCACCATGCGGTCTGCATCGAGCAGCAGCAGTTCGACATGCTCGCCGGCTGCGACGCCGTCGCCGTCGGGCAGCAGGACGAGGCAGTTTGCCTCGGCCATGGCGCGCAACATGTGCGAATTCTGACCGCCCGACGGCCTGACGTGCACAGTCCCGCCCACACCGGCGACGGCCGTCGCTCGCACCAGGTGCAGCTTGCCGTCGCGACGGCGGCGCAGATCGACCTCTGCCACCCCGGCCAACACCGGGCGGCCGAGCCTGCGGTGGCCGGCCATGCGTCTCAGTGCCGGCCGGGCAAAGAGCTCGAAGGAGACCAGAGCTGATACTGGGTTGCCGGGGAGGCCGACCACCGGGGTCCCGGTGGATACCAGCGAGCCGAAGGCCAGGGGCTTGCCCGGCTTGACGGCCACCTGCAGCCACTGCATCGTGCCCCCGCTCAACTTGTCGAGAACCACCTTCATCATGTCGTGGTCGCCGACGCTCACCCCGCCGCTGGTCACCACCATGTCGCAGCGTGCCGCACCCCGTTCGAGGGCTTCGGCCAACCCCTGTTCATCGTCGGGGACGATTCCCAAGTCGACGGCGTCGAAGTTCGCCTGGCGGACTTGTGCCAGGAGCGCGTGGCGGTTCGAGTCGCGGATCTTCCCGGGAGGCAGCGGCCCGCTTCCTTCGACGAGTTCGTCGCCCGTCGAGAGCACGCCGACCCGTGGGCGGGGGTGGACCAGCACGGTCTCGAGCCCCAGGCCTGCAAGGACACCTACATGGCCCGGTGACAACGGGGTCCCCACGGCGAACACCTCGACACCGCAGGCCACGTCCTCACCCGGGTACCGGACGTTGTCACCGACGCCTACCGCCACGTCGACCACCACCGTCGCGTCGCTCTCCATGCGGGTGCGCTCGACGATGCACACGGCATCGGCTCCCGACGGCAACGGCGCTCCCGTCATGATGCGGATGGCCTCACCCGCCCCTACGGCCACCTCGGGATGGTGTCCAGCCATGACGGCCCCCACCACTCGCAGGCGGGCCGGTGCAGGTGAGGTGTCCTCGGCCCGAAGGGCGTAGCCGTCCATCGCCGAATTGGTGAACGGAGGGATCGGCTCGGTCGCCACCACCGCCTGGGCCAGGACGCACCCCAGAGCGGGATCGATCGGGACCGGACGGGGCTCCAGTGGTGGGCAGGCAGGGAGCAGGAGCCCGCGGGCCTCCTCGACGCTGATCACGACCCCGGACCACCTGGTGCCGGTCCCCCGACGTCGGCGCTACCGGCCGACACTGCTGCGCCCCTCGCTGCGTGGCGACGGACGGAGTTCCCCACCTGGTGCCCGGAGGTACCCCATCCCGAGCCGCCGGCCCAGGTTTCGTGCTTCCAGATAGGAGCCGATTCCTTCAGCTCATCGATGCAGAAGCGAGCCGCGTCAAATGCCTCGGGCCGGTGAGGGGTGGACACCGCGATCACCACCGACACCTCGCCCACCTCGAGCAGTCCCACCCGGTGAAGCAGCGCCAGCCGGCCGATGCCGGGCCAGCTGGATCGAGCGGATGTGACCACGTCGGCCAGTCGGAGCCCGACGTACTCGGTGTAGGCCTCGTACTCGACGCTCTCGACACCGGTGCGCCCCTCGGAATGGTCGCGCACCGTGCCGAGGAACGTCACCACAGCACCGCACTCGGGACGCGCCACCCAGGTGAGTACCTCGCCCACCGGAAGCGGGCGGGACGTCACCGCTACCCAATCTGCACCCGGCGGCGTGGTCGACAAGCTCATTGCCATCTGCCTCCCCGGCCTCGGCTGGTTGCCTCATATGAGGTACAGCGAGGTGCATACGCACCAAGGACATCAACGCACAGGGGCACCGAGGACGTCAACCCTCCTGCGCTACTGAAGGTCCGACGACATCCGTCGACCATGTGAATGCGTGCGCCATGGAGAAGCTCATCGGCATGGAGGCGGTAGACCCCGTCGCCAACTGAGTCCCAGTCGGTCGAGATCCTCGGGGGCGTCGACGTCGGCGAAGACGCGTGCTTCGGCGACGGCCGACCACCAGTGGTCGTCGAGCACCACTGCCTGCGACTGGAGCATCAGAGCGGAACACGCTCGCTCACCGGCGGCCACGAGTGACGAGGCAGCGTCGAGGTCGGCCGCCGACCACCGGGCGCAGAGCAGCTGCGGTCGCCCGCCGACCACTGGAACAACCGAGGCCCGACCGGGGTACCGGACGAGGAACCGCAACGCCTCCTCGGTCACCAGTGGCAGGTCACAGGCGACTACGACCGCGGCCCCGCTGTGGCCCGACGCGCGGAGTGCCGCGCATCCTGCCGCGAGCGCCACCAGCGGGCCTTCGCCGTCGGGATCCTCCTGCACGGCCGGCAGGCCAGAGCGGCCGGGGCCCACTTCGAGCACCGGCGCGGCCACACGGCCCAGAAGTGCCCCGATCCGCAGGGCGCTCGGGTGGCCGTCGATCACCATCGATGCCTTGTCCGTTCCCATGCGCCGGCTGGCGCCGCCGGTGAGCAGGATGCCGGCGACGGGTGCTCCGGGCGGGTCGCCGGAAGGCGGGGGCCGGGGTCCGCTTCGGTCCGGTGCCTTGACGTGGGAGTCGCTCTCGCCCTCGCCTGCGCCACCGGCCCCGAGGCGGGTGGTCTGGTTGGAAACGGACACTTCACGACCCCCTTCAACCGCGTGTCGGGCGCAAGTGCGCCTTTCGGCGGATAAGACCTATTGACACCCTATTGCGAGAATTGTATACATACAATGTCTCATTGTTTCAACAGCTGCTGTGCCGGCTTTCGGTCCTGGACATGGCGCCAGTCCGCCGCTTTACGGGCTGGCGGAAGAAAAGTGGGACGGGACCGTTACCGGCGTGTTCGGGCAGCGCGGCAGGCGTCGGCAAGGCCAGGGGAGGTGTCGTGAACCCAACGCAGACAACCGGCGAGAACCGGCAGGCAGGGCGGGGCTCGGGCCGTCATAGCCGAGAGTCGGTGGAGGACGGCTACCGCTCCCGCTGGAGTTGGGACGATGTCAAATGGGGGACACACTGCGTCGATTGCTACCCAGGCAACTGCCCGTTCCGGGTCTACGTGCGCGATGGGCGCGTGCTGCGTGAGGAACCGGCGGCGACCTTCGGAGTCGTCGAGGAAGGTGTCCCCGACTTCAACCCCATGGGCTGCAACAAGGGGGCTTGCTGGAGCCAGCAGCTCTACGACGGCGACCGGGTCGTGCACCCGTTGCGGCGCGTGGGCGAGCGGGGAGGTGGCCAGTGGGAGCAGATCTCGTGGGACGAGGCGCTGACCCAGGTCGCCGACGCGATGCTCGACGCAATCGATCAAGACGGCCCCGAGTCGGTCGTCCGCGAGGGGACACCCGAGATCGCCACCGTCATGCCCACCGATCGCTTCTTCAACACGTTCGGTGGTCGATCGCTGGACCTGCATCCCTCCTTCAACGACTTCTCGATCGGGCTGCACGAAACGTTTGGCAAGTGGAACCCGGCATCGTCGGCCGACGACTGGTTCCACTCGGAGTTCATCCTCATCTGGCACATGAACCCGGCGTTCACCCGGATCCCCCTCTACCATTTCATGCTCGAGGCCAGATACCACGGAGCAGAGGTCGTCTCGATCTCGCCCGACCTCAATGCTTCTCACGCCCACAGCGACTACCACGTGCCCATGGCGCCCGGCAACGATGCCGCCCTCGCCCTCGCCATGGTGCAGGTGATCCTCGAGGAGGATCTGACCGACAAGACTTTCGTCCGCGAGCAGACGGACCTGCCCTGCCTCGTACGTAAGGACGACCGGCGCTTCCTGCGCCAGACCGACGTCGAGGGCACAGGCGGGAATGCGCGCGAGGACCAGCTCTACCACTGGGACCCCGAGACTGGCCTGGTAGAGGCCGATCGCTCGAATCTGCTCCTCGACGGCCGCGAGGTGGCGCTGGACGGGTGCTACGAGGTCACGCTCGCCGACGGAACGACCGTCGAGGTGGAGCCCGTCCTGTCCCTCCTCAAGAAGCACGTGGACACTCGCTACACCCCCGAGCTCCAGCAGGAGATCACCGGCGTCCATCCCGACGTCGTGCGGATGTTGGCGCGAAAGACGGCCGCCAAGCGCACCGACATCATGCTCGGATGGAACTCGTGCAAGTACTACCACGGCGACCTGATCGAGAGGGCCATGTGCCTGTTGCTGGGCGTCACGGGCAACTGGGGCAAGGCAGGCACGGGCATTCGCTCGTGGATGGTCGGCATGGCCGACGGGATGTTCACCATCATGGCCAAGACCGTGCCCGGCGTGGCGGGCGCAGAGCAGCTCTTCACCGCCCAGCAAGGAGCCATCGCGGCGCTGCGGGAGAACGACCCCAGTCTCGTCACCGACGAGCTCGCCGTGCGGGAGCTGTCTCGGTTCTTGGCCAAGGCCCCCGGGGATGCAGGCCCCCGGTCGGCGGGGTCCCCGCCGGCCTTCTGGTGGTACTGGCAGGCGGGCTACGCCGAGCGTTGGAACAATCCCGAATGGGGTGACACGTCGTTGCCCCGCACCTTCGACGAGTACTTCCGCGAGGCGTTGGACAAGGGCTGGTGGGAGAACGTCGACGAGCCCCGTCCCGACCAACCCCCCCACGTCCTCATCGAGTGCGGTGGCAACATGCTCCGGCGGACCAGGGGTGGGTGGACACAGCTCGGCGAGGCACTGTGGGACCGGCTCGATTTCATCGTTTCGATCGACTTCCGCCTGAACTTCACCGGCATGAACTCCGACGTGTTCCTGCCCGCTGCCCAGCACTATGAGAAGATCAACTTCCACATACCCACGTCGCACATCATGAACTTCACGTTTTCGGACCGCAGCGCCGATCCGGCGGGCGAGGCCAAGCCCGAGTGGGAGATCTTCCAGCTGCTGCTGAAGAAGCTCGCCGAGCGGGCAGAGGCCAAGGGCGTATCCGAGTACCAGAACCGCCGCGGCAATGCGTTCCGCCCGGCGGACATGTGGGACGCCTACACGCTCAACGGGTACCTCGGTGACGAGGAGGCCGTCTTCGACGAGATCATCCGCGACTCCGCGTACGCCGGCACTCTTCCCGACCGCACCGATCTGGCCAGCATGCGCGAGGTCGGCTATGAGCGCTTCATCGACTGGGGATCTGGACCGTTCGCGCTCGCCCAGGCGTCACCACTCTTGCCCGACAAGACCCACACGCCGTTCCGCGACCACGTCGAGCGGGGGGCACCGTTCCCCACGTATGCGAGGCGGGCCCAGTTCTACATCGACCACCCGTGGTGGCTCGAAGCGAACGAGGAGCTGCCCTGCCACAAGCCGAACCCCCTGTCGGGCGGCGACCACCCACTGCGCATGACCTCGGGGCACAACCGCTGGTCCATCCACTCCATGAACCAGGCCAATCCGGTGATCCTCCAGACGCATCGGGGCGAGCCGCTCGTGGAGGTGTCCCCGGTCGATGCCGCCAGTCGAGGGGTGGAGGACGACGATCTGATCAGGGTGTACAACGACATCGCATCGTTTACGGCGCGGGCCAAGGTGTCGGCTCCGGTGCGTCCCGGCCAGGTCATCTCCTACAACGGTTGGGACGGTCACCAGTACCGCGACTGGAAGGGCGCCAACGAGATCGAGGCCGGCATGGTGAAGTGGATCGCGTTCGCCGGCGGCTACGGCCACATCAATTACACCCTGGCCGAGTGGCAGCCCATTCCCGTTGACCGAGGTGTTCCCTGCAACTTCGAGGCGGCAGGTCCAACTGCCGCACCCCACAGGAGGTAGGGCCATGCGAGTGCCCGAGATCGCCGACGATGCTCTGGACCCGGCCGACGACACATGGGCGGCCGTGCCCAGCGAGAAGGTCCCGCTCGTCCCGGTACCACTCGAGGTGCAGCGCAACGAGTACATCCGCACCGCGTGGCGGACGCGGCCGTATGGCCGGGTGGGCGAGGTGGACGTGGCCGCGGGTCAGCGCGGCGGGCGTCTCTTCGTCCGTTTGGAGTGGGACGACTCGGAGGAGCCCAATGGCGAGTTCCTGGACGCCGCCGGGGTGTTCTTCCCCGACGCCGATGACACAGGGCCGCCCCTCACCATAGGGACCACGGGTGCCCCGGTGCGCCTGTGGGCATGGCGCGACCGGACCGCCATGCAGCAGGCCCTTCCGGCAACAAGGGAGTTGGTGGCCACCGGCCCCGGCGCGTTCCGTACCGCCGGCCTCGACGTCGACGCCGGGGACGGGGACGACAGGGACGGCGTACGGCCCGATGCCGTCTCCGCTCTATCGGGCGGCCGCTGGGCGGTCGTCATCGCCGGTGATCTCGCCCGGGCGGCCGCGGCAGGGCGGATGGGGGTGGTCGTCTGGGACGGCTCCAACGAAGAACGTGCAGGAATCGGAGCGGTGAGCCCGGACTGGGTCCCACTCGCGGTCAAGTGATCCAGCGAACAAAGGAGGGGCGGTGAACGAAGACATGGGAAGGAGTGCCGTGGTCGACGCCGGTTTGTCAGCACACCAGGCCGGTCAGGTGGCCATGGTGTTCGATCTCAACAAGTGCATGGGATGCCAGACGTGCTCCATTGCGTGCAAGGTGCTGTGGACCCGGGAGGAGGGTGAGGAGCACCAGTGGTGGATGACGGTGAACACCCAGCCCGGCCAAGGGACGCCCAAGGACTGGGAGGACATGGGTGGCGGGTGGAAGGACGGCAGCCCAGTCGCCGGGCACCAGCCGACCCGTGCCGAGTTCGGCGGTGGCTGGGAGTTCAACTACGACGAGGTCTTCTACGGCGGGAAGGGCCGATCGGTCCACTTGAAGCCCACCGACGACGGGAGCGGGAACACGCGCTGGGGCATGAACTGGGACGAGGACCAGGGTGCCGGTGAGTACCCGAACGCGTACTACTTCTACCTGCCCAGGCCGTGCAACCACTGCACGCACCCGGTGTGCGTGTCCGCCTGTCCCACCGGGGCCATGTACAAGCGGCCCCAGGATGGCGCGGTGCTGCGCGACGAAGACCTGTGCCAGGGCTCGCGCTTCTGCATGGAGGCCTGCCCCTACAAGAAGATCTACTTCAACGAAGCCCGGAACGTGGCCCAGCACTGCATCATGTGCTTCCCCCGGCTCGAAGAGGGAGTGGCACCAGCGTGCGCCAGGCAGTGCCCGGGTCGACTCACCTTCGTGGGCATGTTGTCGGACACCGAAGGCCCGATCCACAAGCTCGTGAACGAGTGGGAGGTGGCCCTGCCGCTGCATCCGGAGTACGGCACGACTCCGAACATCTTCTACGTGCCCCCGCTTGCGCCATACCGGCTGAACGAGGACATGTCGATCGACTACGAGACGCCTCGTATCCCGCCCGAGTACCTCGAGTCGCTCTTCGGTCCCAAGGTCCATTCGGCGCTGGCAAAGATGCAGAGCGAGCTCGACCGCGTCCGGGCCGGAGGCACCTCGGAGATCCTCGAGACCCTGATCGTCTACAACTGGCTCGACCTGTTCGGGCCGTTCATCACCGACCCCGCCACGCTCGACCGCACCCCCGACAAGGTTGCGGTCAGCTTGACCTCCAAGCGGACCGGGCCCACGGAGGGCTGAACTGACGCCCCGCCAACGCCCCAGTGCACATCGCAGAACAGATCAAGAGGAGGCCCCATGTTCACCTACTCGCTCACCGGGCTCGAGATCAAAGCCGCGGCCGACGGGCCCGAGGAGGTCGAAGAGAACGAGACGACGGCGCGTAGCGCCGTATACCAGGTCCTCGGCGCGTTCTTCTCCGCGCCCGACCGCGAGCACTACGATCGGGCACGCGAGGGACTGTGGACGAAGGAGCTCACCGAGGCGGCATCGCTCCTGCCGTTCGCCTTCGAGGTGGGCGGAGCGGTCCTCGCCACCGATGTCGACCCCGACCGCTACACGGCCGAGTACACCCGGCTGTTCGGCGCCGGGTGCAGCGAGGCCATCCAGCAGGGTGCCGAGGACCGCGACGCGGTGGAGGCCAAGCTCCACCGTGAGTACGAGTACTTCGGCCTCGGCGTCAGCGATCGGCAGCGTGCCGCCGACGAGCTCGCGACCGAGTGCGACTTCATGCAGTACCTGTGCTTCCGCGAGGCGGCCACCGGTTCCGACCGGCTGCGCGCCTCGTACCGCCGGGCGCAGCGCGACTTTCTGGACCGGCACCTGCTGAGCTGGGTGCCGGATATGGTGATGAGCGCCACCGCACTCGAGCCCGATGCCGTCTATTCGTGGGGTCTCGATCGCCTCGACACCTTCCTCCACTCCGATCTGGACTATGTGACCGCCCAGCTCGATGGGTGACCCCCGAGCCCTGGATACTGGCGAGCCGCCACCATGAGCACGGAGCACCGATACCAGCGTCGCTGGTGCTGGGATCGCGTCACTTGGGGGACGCACTGCGTCAACTGCCTCGCCACCTGTCCCTATCGCGTCTTCACGCTGGGGGACACCGTGGCCTTCGAGGAGCAGGGTGGCACCATCGACCCCGTGGCCGAGGGGGTGCCCGACCTCAACCCCCTCGGTTGCCAGAAGGGCAGTGCCTGGAGCACGCAGCTCACGAGTGAGGACCGGGTGCTCCACCCCCTCCGACGAGTAGGCGAGCGCGGCGGTGGCCAGTGGGAGCAGATCACCTGGGAAGAAGCGCTCACCGAGGTCGCCGACGCCATGCTCGACACCATCGACGAAGACGGCGTCGAGTCGATCGTCTTCGAGGAGAGTGTCGAGGGCGGTCTCCTCTCCCAGGCCCCGTTCGTCCGCTTGGCCGGCCTGCTCGGTGCCATCACCCTCGACGCCAACGGCCTGGTGAACGATCTTCCGACGGGCCAGCACATCACGTTCGGCAAGTTCTCGTGCGCCAGCACCGTTGACGACACCTTCCGCTCCGAGTTGCTCTTGCAGTGGCACTCGAACCCGGCCTACACATCCATCCCCTATCACCACTTCATCTCCGAGGCCCGGTACCGGGGGGCCACGGTCGTGGCGATCGCCCCCGACTACAACGCCTCGGCCGTCTCCTCCGACATGTTCGTTCCGGTACGTCCCGGCACCGATGCCGCACTGGCGCTGTCGATGTGCCAGGTGGTGCTGTCCGAGGGCCTGGCGGACCTCGAGTTCGTCAGCACACAGACTGATCTCCCGCTGCTGGTGCGCACCGACACCGGGCGCTTCCTGCGCGCCCGTGACATCCGAAGCGGAGGCGCGGAGGACCACTTCTTCCTCTGGGACGAGGACAACGGGATTCACGACGCCCCTCGCGCCACGCTGCGCCTCGATGGCCTCAAGCCCGCCCTGCGCGGTCGGTGGCCGGTGGAACTGGCCGACGGGTCGAGCGTCGAGGTGACCACGGTCCTGTCGCTCCTCGAGGAGCGGCTGGCGGACTACGTGCCCGAACGGGCCGAGGAGATGTGCGGGGTGGCAGCGTCCACCATCCGCGTCCTCGCCCGCATGGTCGCCGGCCATCGCTGCAAGATCCTGGAGGGCTTCAACGCGCCCAAGTACTACCACGGCGACCTGATGGAGCGTTCCATGTGCCTCCTCCTCGGGCTGACCGGCAACTGGGGCAGGCCCGGAACCGGCATCCAGGGACTCGCTCTGGCCGGCCTCGACGGGTACTTCCTCTTTCCCATGAAGACGAAGAAGGGAGTCGAGGAGACGGCTCGCCTCCTCGAAGGGATCGAGCAGGCCGTCGACGCCATGCGCGCCCGCGACCCCGAGGCCACCGACGAGATGCTCGGCAACCAGCTGCTGGCCTTGGCAGCCAGCTCGGGGACCTCTGCGCCACCGGTGTTCTTCAACTACCACCATGCCGGGTACCGCGAGGCGTGGAACCGGGCCGAGTGGTCCGACCCCACCATGAAGCGCAGCTTCGACGCCTACTTCAGTGATGCCGTGCGACGTGGTTGGTGGGGCGGTGTGGCCCGCCCAGGGGCGGCCAGCGAGCCGAGGGTCCTGTTCGCAGTGGGCAGCAATCCGCTGCGACGGGCGCGAGGCGGGCGCGCCAAGCTGCTGGCGAACCTGTGGCCCAAGCTGAACAAGGTCGTGGTCGTGGACTTCCGGATGTCCACCACCGCTCTGCACGCGGATCTCATCCTGCCCTCGGCCATGCAGTACGAACGGGTCAATGTCCAGTACCCCATCACCCACACCCTTCGGCTTTCCTTCTCCGACGCCGCCACCCCCCCGCGGGGCGAGTCGCGCACCGAGTGGCAGATCTTCTCCGCCCTCGCGAAGCGGCTGTCTGAACGGGCCGTCGAGCGCGACCTCCTCGAGTACGTCGACGGACGTCGCCAGACCAGGCATCTGGATCGCCTGGGCGAGGACTTCGTCGTCGGCGGGGACTTCGCCTCCGAGGAAGTGGTGCTCGACGAATGGGTGCGTGACTCGGCCGATGTGGGAACGTTGCCGGCCGGCAGCTCGGTCGAGACGCTGCGGCGCGACGGAAGCATCCGTTTCACCGGACTCGGGATCTTCGCCCCAGGCCTGTCCGTCGCCGCCGACGTGTCGCCGACGGACGTGATGACCGCCTTCGGGTGGCACGTGGACAAGGCGTTGCCGTTTCCGACGCTCACCCGGCGGGCCCAGTTCTACATCGACCATCCCTGGTTCATCGAGGCCGACGAGCACCTGCCGCGCCACAAGGAGCCGCCACACATGGGTGGTGAGTGGCCGCTGGTGATGACCAGCGGGCACTCGCGATGGACCGTGCACTCGATCAACATGGGAAACCGCCACCTGCTCGGTACCCACCGCGGCAGACCGCTGGTGGTGATGAGCGAGCACGACGCCGCCGAGTGCGCGGTGGCCGAGGGTGACCAGGTGAGGGTCTTCAACGATCACGGAAGCTTCGAGGCCATGGCGCGTGTCACCCCCCGGGTCCGCCCTGGCCAACTCATCGTCTACAACGGCTTCGAACCCCACATGTACCCGCGCTGGGAAGGGTCCAACGAGGTGGAGCCGGGCATGGTGAAGTGGCTGCACCTGGTCGGCAAGTACGGCCATCTGCGCTACCTCCCCTTCGGTTGGCAGCCGGTCCCCGCAGATCGCGCCGTGTTGGTCGGTCTCGAACGGGTGGAGGCGGGGTGAGGTTCTCGCGGCAGCGCGCCGAACCCGAGGGCAGCGAGCGCGTGGGCTCCGAACGGGGCGCACCCCTGGCCCCCGATGCTCCAGAACCGACCCCCGAGGAGCTAGCGCAGTTGTCCCGCGCCTTCGAGTCGGACCGCTCAGTGTTCCAGCTGCTGTCGACAGTGCGGACCCGCAGGATGGGACTCGGGTTCCGCTCGGAGACAGGCGAGGAGGAGGTGTTCGCCTGGTCCAACGGCCGGGCCGTCGTCCAACCCGAGGGTCCGCTTCGCTACGTGTCGTCGGCTGAGCCGGTCCCGCTCTCCGAAGTCGAGGAAGCGCTGTTGTGCTGGGCGGCCGCCGGCCCCAACGGCATCGCCCTGGCCGACATCCCTGTGCACGGGGGCCTGGCGGGACAGTTGTCGTGGGCAGGCCGCACGGTGCCGTCGTCGTCGAACGACCTCGCTGTCGACCTGTTCGTCGTGAACGACGAGGGCGTCTGGGTCTACCGGCCCACCACCGAGCGCACTTCGCCCGTGGAGATCCAGGGTCCGGAGGACTACGCCAAAGTGCTGGGGTGGTACCGCACCGGCCGGACCCACCTCAGCGATCGTCGACCCGACGTGGCCTGGCCGTCGAACCCCGAGGGAACCCACGGCGTCAATCCGATGGGACCGGGCCAGTACAACCTGAACCGCCCGGGGAGCACCTGGCTGCTGCCGGTGGGCGACATCGGACTCGAGTGGTTCAATCAGCTGCTCGTCTCCTACGAGTGGTCGGGCTTCTTCTTGATGGATCCCGACACGGACAAGCCGGCGGGTTGCGAGGAGTGGATCCGCCCAGGCTTCCTCGAGGTGGGCTTCCCCATCCCCGCGTTCGACGAGCTGGCACTCATGCTGCATGCCGGCCAGACCGGGTGCATGGTGCAGAACATCAGATTGGCCTGCGAGGCCCTGGGACTCGGGGCATGGACCACCGGCTCCTACGCCGACGACCTCGTTCTGGGTGCCTACCCAGACGTCGCCACAGGGCTTGGCTTCGACTTCCTCGAGCGTGACCCCGGCACCAACCCTTCGCGCACGGTTACCTGCCTGGGTCTTCCGGGAGTGAAGGATGCCGTGGTGGTGCCGTCCCCCCGGTTCCCCGACGCGGCCTCGGCGGTACGTCACGTGAAGGAGCTGCGCTACCGCCGCGGGGCCCACCTGGCACGGCAGGACAACTGGTCACTTCGAAGCGGCGGGCCGTACCGGCCCGACGTCCTCGAAGAGATCCTGGAGCATCCACGCACCTATGTCGCGGAGTGGGCCGAGGAGGCGGCGATTGCAACCGTCGAGTACATCGTGGCCAAGTACGGATGCTGCCCGGCCTACATCAACCCGGTGCGGGCGAAGCTCTCGGTACAGGCTCACCACGTGGACCCGGCGTACTACCGGTCGTTCGACGTGGGCGACGGCGAACCGTACGCCCTGACGCCGGCCATCGTGGAGCACTTCGGGACGTGGCATGCCGGTCTTCGGGACCCGGCGCGTGAAGAAGGGCCTGGCAGGCCACCCGGAACCGGGGCCTGACGGTGACGGCGACGTGGGTCCAGGTGCTCGCCGGCTACCTCCATCTGCTGGCCGTCGCCGTCTACGTGGGTGGGTCGATCGCAATGGAGTTCGTGCTCGGGCCAGCCCAGTCGTACGTCCCGCCGGCCCAGGCGCAGGTCATCGGCCAACGCTCCGCCGACCGGTTCCTCGTCCTGGTGTGGGGAGCGTTGGCGCTGTTCCCGATCAGCGGGTTGCTGCTCTTCTTCTCGTTGGCGGACCAGCAGAAGTTGAGCGGCATGCAGTTCTTCACCACCCGCTATGGGCAGACCCTCCTGGGCATGATCGTTCTGTGGGCGGTGCTTGTGGTGAACGGGGCTGTCATCACCTTCGTCCTGCGGCCCCGCCTGGCGCAGCGCGCCAGCGCACAGGGAGGCGGCGCAGGTGTCACCCAACGGCTCGAAGTCATGCAGTCTGCCATCAAGTGGGTGTCGCTCATCACCAGGATCGACCTCGGCATTGCCGTGTTCATCGTGCTGCTCGGGGCGTCGATGGCCTACGGCGACGGGATCCTGTGATGCGGGTCGTCCTCGGGTTCCTCTTCACCTTGGCATGGGTCGTGTACCTCGGTGGGGCACTCGCAATGGAGCTGGTCTGGCGGCCGGTGCAACGTGATGTCCCGCCCTCCCAGACCGGCGCGATGTGCCAGTGGATGGGGCGCCGTTACCGGTGGATCGGATTGGGAGCGTTGGGGCTGGTCGCCGTGACGTGGTCGGGCTGGCGGGCGCTTGGCAGCACCGTGCTGGTGGCTTCGTCGCCGGACATCCCCGCGCCACCGCCCGCCGCGGTGGGATGGTCTGTCGCCACCACGGTCGCCTGCTGGGGCACCTTGGTGGCGCTGGTCCTCGCCATGGGGGTGCTCCTCCACCCGAGGTCGCACGCTCGTTGGCGGGCGGGAGCCGACTCCGCCACCGCCGCCGCGGCGCGACGGCGGAGGTTGCGCGCCATCCGGGTCATGGGAGTGCTGCTCCGGGTAGAGCTTGCAGTGGCGCTGTCGGCCACCGCCCTGGTCCTCGTGTCGGCGGGACCAAGGCTCGGGTGGGCGGCGTAGATGCCGAAGGCCATCGCGACCACGCCCTCGTGGTACTGGCCCGACCGGGTGCCGCGGGTGCTGGGGACCCCCCCGTACTTCCTCGAGGAGCTTCTCGTCGAGCGGTGGGCCCGGCGGCGACCGGCGCATCCGTTGGTGGTGTCCGCGGACGCACGTGTGGGAGCGGCCGGGCTCGCCGAGAGCGTCCGTGCCGTCGCGTGCGCCATCGGGGCGGCGGTGACCCCCGGCCGACCCGTCGCCGTGTCCGCCGGCCCGACCGCCGAGGGCGCGGCCCTGGTGCTCGGTGCTCTGGCCTCGGGCCGCAAGGTCCTCCTCGCCCCCCCGGGTGCAGCCGCCGGCAGCTGTGACGTGTCGGACGCCTCCCTGGGCCTGGGAGATGCCGCCGGCGCCGCAGAGTTCGGAGCGGCCGGCCTCGAAGTCCTCCGGCTCGACGACCTGGTGGGGCGCGCCCACGATGCAGGCGGCGCGCCGGGCGGCGACGTCGGGGGCCGGCCGAACAGCTTGGCCCCAGGTGGGCACTCTGAAGAAGAAGGCCTGGACGCCCCTGTGGCGTGCATCGTCGGTCGGTACGGCCCGGTCTGGCACTCGCACCACTCCCTGTTGGCTGGGGCGGTGGCGCTGGGAGCGTTCCTCGGTGTCGACGGCGACACCGCGTGGCTGTCCACGTACTCGCCGTGTACCTGGGAAGGCCTCTGCGGCTTGACCGTCGCCCTCCTGGCGGGGTCCACCTTGGTCCTCGCCGAGCCGCTCGGGGCCGCCGCCGAGGCCGCCGCCGCCGAGCAGCCCACCTGGCTGCTGTCGTCGATCACTGACGCAGCGGCGACCTGGGGGGGAGGCAAGCGCCACCGCCGCGGCGGCGACGGGAGTGCCCGTGCCGCGCTGCTCATGGTGGACGGCCCCTTCGACCCCGACGAGCGTCGAGCGGTCGCTCCCGCTGCAGGGGGCACGGCGCTGACCATGTTCGGCATGGCCGAAACCGGGGTGGTCCTCGCCTCGCATCCGAGCTGGTACCTGGACGAGTCCGTGGGCATCCCCATTCCGAACATGCACGTGGTGGCGGCCGACCCCGACACGGGTGAGCCGATCTCGACCATGTGGGAACTCGTGGACCACGCGATGGTCACCGCGTGGTCTCCCTCGCTCGCCGTCGCCGGAGGTGCGGCCGACGACGACTCGGAGCCCGGTGGGGGGGACGGCCACTTCGGTGGGCGAAACGCGTCGAGTTTCGCGTCGCGGTTTGCCGGTCGCCGGTTCGTCACCGGTGTGCTGGCCGCGTCGGACCCCAACGGCATGCTCTATCTGGTGGACGAATGACCCCGCGCAACCGGACCCCGAGCTCCACGACCCAGCCGTGTGCGCCGGCGCCGACGGGGAGGCGCCGTTCGGAGCAGGCGATGATGGACCGGACGGGTTTCGACCGGGTAGCCTGGGGATCCCACTGTGTGGACTGCTATCCGGGCTCTTGTCCCTATCGGGTGTACGTGCGTGACGGCCGGGTCGTGCGCGAGGAGGTGGCGGGGACCTTGCCGCAATTCGAGGAGGGGGTGCCCGATATGAACCCCCTTGGTTGCCAGAAGGGCGCGGCGTGGGCGCGCCAGCTCGACGCAGCCGACCGACTGCTTTACCCCTTGCGCCGGGTCGGCGAGCGCGGCTCGGGCAGTTGGGAGCAGATCTCGTGGGACGAGGCCCTGGCCGAGGTGTCCGACGCGCTGCTCGATGCGATCGAGGAGGAGGGCACCGACGCGATCGTGCACGAGGGGACGCCAGAGGTGGCGGTCATCCCCGCCGTCCACCGCTTCATGGGTCTGGTTGGGGGTGTCATCACCGACATCAACGGCTCGATCAACGACTTGGCGATCGGCCACCACATCACCTTCGGGCGCTTCTATCCGGTCTCCTCGAACGACGACGTCTTCCACTCGGAACTGGCGATCATTTGGAACGCCAATCCGAGCTATACGGCGATTCCGTTGTTCCACTTCCTGACCGAGATGCGTTACCGGGGCGGCGAGATCGTCCTGCTCGCACCCGACGTCTCTCCCTCCCACTCGCACGTCGACTACCACGTGCCCCTCCAGTGGGGATCCGACCCTGCGTTGGCGCTCTCGATGTGCCAGGTGGTCGTGGAGGAGGGTCTCGTCGACGAGGGCTTCGTCTCCTCGCAGACCGACTTGCCGCTGCTGGTTCGCACCGACACCGAGCGCTTCCTTCGCCAGTCGGACCTCGAGACCGGCGGGTCCGAGGAGGTCTTCTACCACCTGCGCCCCGACGGAGCGGTTGTCGCTGCCAGCCGGACCAACCTCCTGCTCGATTTCGTGCCGGCATTGTCGGGTTCGGTCAATGTGACCCTGGCCGGTGGTGGCACAGTCGAGGTTCGACCCCTGATGGCCCGTCTCGTCCGGATGCTCCACGGTTCCTACCGCCCTGAGGACACCCAGGCAGTGACCGGGGTCCATCCCGACACGGTGCGGGCCTTGGCGCGCAAGGTGGCCACCATGAGGACGAAGGTGCTCATGGGGATGGGAGCATGCAAGTCGTATCATTCCGACCTCTACCAGCGGACGATGAACCTGCTGCTCGGATTGACCGGCAACTGGGGTCGCAAGGGCACCGGCATCAACTGCTGGGCCGTGGGCCTCTTCGATGGGCAGACCACTGCCTTGGCAAAGCAGCGCGGCGGCGTCGAGGGTGCCGAGGACGTTCTCGGTGGGCTCGCTCTGCTCGAGAACCTCTTGATGGAGGAGGACCCGACGCTGAGCGACGAGCTTGCCAGCATCGAGCTCTGGCGGCAGCTGCCGACGATGGGGTCGCGTGCCATGTTCCCCGCCTTCTTCTTCTGGTACTGGCACGCTGGGTACAAGGAGCGATGGAACACCCCCGAGTGGAACGACCCCTCGATGCAGCGAGCCTTTGAGCGGTACTTCGACGAGGCCATGGAGCAGGGCTGGTGGCGGGGAATGGAGAAGCCCGGCCCGGCGACCACGCCCAAGGTGCTCATCGAGTGCGGGGGCAATCAGCTTCGCCGTACGCGCGGCGGCCAGGGGGCGCTGCTGCCAACGTTGTGGTCCAAGCTCAAGATGGTGGTAACGATCGACGTCCGCATGTCCACCACCGGGCTCCATTCGGACATCGTGCTCCCCGCCGCTCAGCACTACGAGAAGGTCGGCTTCCACATGCCGAGCCCGGCGATGCTGACCCTCACACTCTGCGACAAAGCGGTCGACCCACCCGGCCAGGCCAAGGAGGAATGGGAGATCTTCGCCATGCTCTGCCGCGCGCTGGCCGAGCGGGCCGCGGCACGGGGTCTGGAGACGTTCCGGGTCGGGAACGAGGGCGAGTCCGTCGCCGACCCCGAACGCAGATATGCGGACCTGTGGGAGAAGTTCACGCTCGGTGGCCGGCTGCTCGACTCCGAGGATGTCGGCGAGGAGATGGTGCGTGACACGGCCTACGCCGGGACGTTGCCCGAGGGCACCACACTGGACACCCTGCGCCGAGATGGATGGGCCCGCTTCACCGCCTGGGGATCCGGGCCGATGGCCAAAGGGCAGTCATCCCCGTGGCCGGAACGGGAGACCCACGCGCCCTTCCGCAACCATGTCGAACGGGGCCTTCCCTACCCGACACTCACCAGGAGGGCTCAGTTCCTGATCGAGCACCCGTGGTATGTCGAGGCCGGCGAGGACCTGCCGGTGCACAAGGATCCACCGAAGATGGGCGGGGAGTACCCCTTCCGGATGACGAGCGGACACAACCGGTGGTCCGTGCACTCGATGAACATGGGGAACCCGTTGCTGCTGCAGACGCACCGGGGTGAGCCTCACGCGGTGATCCACCCTGACGATGCCACCCGGCTGGGCATCCCAGACGGAGGGCTGGCGCGCGTCTTCAATGACGTGGGCGAGTACACGGTGCGTATCAAGACGTCACCCGGACAACGGCCCCAGGGCCTGACCATCTACAACGGGTGGGAAGGGCACATGTTCCGCGGGGGCAAGGGCTCCAACGAGGTCGAGCCGGGCATGGTCAAGTGGCTCAACATGGCCGCCGGCTACGGCCACCTCCGATACGCCCCGATGGAGTATCAGCCGATACCTGTCGATCGGCCCGTCTTCGTGGACATCGAAGCCGCTGACGAGGAGATGCCATGAGGAGCGCCCGGCAGCGCGCCCGGGGATGCATGCTGGCCCACCAGGTCGATCAGCACGTCAGCCAGCCGCTCGGCATCGAGCACATCGGCGAGCACCGGTGCCATTCCCGACCGTTCGACGTCCCCGAAGTGGTCGGCGTCGCCGCGGTCGAGGACGAAGGTGCTTGCCAACCCGGTGTAGCAGGCAGCGGCACCACCGGGCGTGTCCGCCTTTCCGATCGTCGCCAGCACCCGGCGACGTGCCCGTGCGTGGTGCCCGATGACGGGCGAGGACGGCAATTGGAAGCACACCACGGGCGTGACGGCAATGCGGGTGGGCACGGCCTCCACTGCGGCCCGGACGCCGCCCAGGGACAGGATGGCGCCGATGCTGGTGACCGGGTTGCTCGGCCCCACGATCACTGCGTCTGCCGCAGCCAGCGCAGCCAGGGCCGCCGGTGCGGCCGGTGCGGTGGAAAGCTCGACCGCCCGCAAGGAGTCCCGTGCCTGCTGGCCGACGTACCAGTCCTGGAACCCCACCCGGCGTCCGTCGGCCAGCACGATGTGAGTCCGAGCGGGCCGGTCGGTGGCCGGGAGCACCACCGTGCCGTCGATCCCGAGTCCGGAGGCGAGCTCGGCTGCCACCGCGGTGAGGCTGTGCCCTGTGCGCAGCTGCTGTGTGCGGAAGAGATGCGTGGCCAGATCGTGGTCGCCCACCCGGAACCGATCGTCCCCACCCAGCGCGGCCAGGCGCGAGGCTACGCAGAAAGTGTCGTCTCTGAGCCCCCACCCCCGATCGTGATCGAAGCGCCCGGCGAGCGCGTAGAGCACGGTGTCGAGGTCCGGGCAGACGCGCAGCCCGTTCCAGTCGATGTCGTCGCCCATGTTGGTCACGACGGTGAGGCGACCCGGACCGAGTCTGCGTGCGAGCACGGGCGCAAGCGAGGCACCTCCGAGACCTCCGCTCAGCAGGACGACCGTGGAGGGCGCCCGGCTTCCACCGGTGCCCATCGACTCTCCACCGTGCGCGGGGTCATGATCCAATTCAACTCTCACCCTACTCATCCGGTGCCGGGTGACGCGAAGAACCGGAGGCCACGAAATGTACCCTGAACTATCGCCCGACCTCGGTACGGAGCGGGAGGCCCTCCGCACCGAGACCCACCGGTTCGCCGCCGAGGTGCTGCGGCCCGCGAGCATCGAGCTCGACAGGTGCAGCGCCGAGGAGGTGATCGCCGAGGACTCACGGCTCTGGGACGTGTACCGGGCCTGGTACGAGCTCGGCAACCATGCTGCCGGCCTGCCCAGCCAGGCCGGCGGGCTCGAGGTGGACCCTCTCGGACAGCACCTCGTCTACGAAGAGCTGGGCTGGGGTGCCTGCGACCTGGCCATCAGCCTGGGTGTGGCGGGGATGCCCTTCCGCGCCGCGGCCGAAGTGGGCCAACTCACCGGCAACCAGGCACTGATCGACGAGATCGTGATCCCCTACGCCGAAGATCGGCAGGGTCGCTACATCGGCTGTTGGGCGATCACCGAGCCGACCCATGGGTCGGACAGTCTCGGGGTGGGGACACCGGTCTTCTCCGATCCCAAGGCATCCGGAAACTGCCGGGCCCGACGCGACGGGGATGACTGGGTGGTGAGCGGCCAGAAGTCGGCGTGGGTCTCGAACGGATCCATCGCCACCCATGCCCTGCTGTTCTGCACCGCCGAGCCCGAGCGGGGAATGGCCGGGGGGGCCGTGCTGATCATTCCCCTCGACCGGCCGGGGGTGAAGCGGGGCCCCCCGCTCGAGAAGCACGGCCAGCGGGCACTCAATCAGGGCGAGATCATCTTCGACGAGGTGCGCGTGCCCGGGTACTGTCTGCTGGCCGGGCCCGACATCTACACCCTGGTGCACGAGATGACGTTGTCGACGGCCAATACGGGCATGAGCGTCATCTTCACCGGCGCGGCACGCGCCGCCTTCGAGGAGGCGTTGGCCTACGCAAAAGTGCGGGTCCAGGGCGGAAGGCCCATCGTTGAGCACCAGATGATCCAAGGAATGCTCTTCGCCATGTTCGTGCGTGTCGAGCAGGCCAGGGCCTTGTCCCGCGCGGTGATGTGCGGCCAGGGTGCGAGCGGCGGGTCAGGGGGGCTCGCTCATGCCATCGCCGCCAAGGTGACGTGCACGGAGACCGCCTTCCAAGTGGCAAGCCAGGCCGTGCAGGTCCACGGGGCGATGGGTCTGGCAAAGGAGCTCTTCGTCGAGAAGCTGTTGCGGGACACCCGATCCGCGCTCATCGAGGACGGTGTGAACGAGTTCCTCAGCCTGGTGGGCGCACGGCACGTGATCGACTCCTATGCGCTCTAAGACGGTCGGCACGCCGGCCCTGGCACGGAGGTAGCGGATAGATGGCACGCACCCAGTCACTGATCGAGCAGCTACTGCGCCAGCGCGCAGCGGCCCACCCCGACGAGGTGTGGCTCAAGTGGAAGGACACCAGTGTCCGCTGGAGTGAAGTGCTCTCCAACATCCAGCGCGCCGCCAATGGCTGGCTGGAGCTCGGAGTGAAGCCGGGTGACCACGTCGCGCTCATGCTCGGCAACTGTCCGGAGTTCATCTGGGCCTACTTCGGCCTGCTATTCATCGGCGCTGGCCCCGTTCCGGTGAACACCGCCCAGCGGGGAGCCACGTTGCGACACATCCTGGGCGATTCGGGAGTCGTGGCCATCATCGTGGGCGACGAACTGCGTGATGCCCTGCAGGCAGTGCGCGCGGACTGTCCCGAGCTGCGCCTGGCGGTGGCCGTCGGGGGTGGCCCCGGCAGCGGCATCGACTGGGGCATCGAGCGTCTCATGGGCGCGCCGGACACCGAGCCCACCGCCGACGTCTCCGAAGCGGTCAGCGGCGCCGCCATGCTCTACACCTCGGGGACTACCGGCCCGCCCAAAGGGGTGGTCACCACCCGCTACGACTCCTCGCCGATCGGGACGGTCCTCGGTGCCCTCGGCATCCAGCCCGGCGAGACCATGTACACGCCACTTCCCCTCTTCCACGGCAACGCCCTCTTCGTGTCGATGACAGGGTCCATCATCCTCGACACCCGATTCGCCCTCGGGGAACGCTTCAGCGGGTCGCGCTTCTTCGACGAGTGCCGCCGCTACGAGGCGGTGGAGTGCAACACGCTGGGAGGGATGATCTCCATCCTTATGAAGCAGCCCGAACGTAGCGACGACGGCGACAACCCGGTGCGCGTGGTGCTGTCCGCCGGTTGCCCTCCCGATCGCTGGGAAGCCTTCCAACGTCGCTTCGGGGTGCAGATCATCGAGTGGTTCGGCATGGTGGATGCGCCCGGCATTCTGGTGAACACCGAGGGCAGGGTGGGCTCGATGGGCAAACCGGTGGCAGGCGTCGACTTCGCCGTCGTCGACGATCGAGGCGAGCCGGTCGGTCCCGGCGTTGTGGGCGAGCTGACCTTCCGCCATCCCCAAGGGCAGCTCACCCACTACCACGGCCTGCCCGAGGCGACCGAGGCCGCCTACCGCGACGGTTGGTTCCGCACGGGGGACTTGGCCAGCTACGACGGGGACGGGTTCTTCTACTACCAGGGCCGCAAGAAGGAATCGATCCGCCGGCTCGGGGAGAACATCTCGGCGTGGGAGATCGAGACGGTCGTCAACGCACACCCCCAGGTGCACGAGTCGGCCGCCCACGCGGTCCGCTCGGAACTTGGTGAGGACGAGGTCAAGGTGGTGGTGGTGCCGAACCCGGCGGAGCACATCGATCCACAGGAGCTCGTCGACTACTGCGGGGGGAAGATGGCCCGCTATGCCATACCGCGTTACGTTGAGATCGTCGGCGAGCTTCCGAAGACCGGCACCCAGCGGATCCGGTACGCCGCGTTGAAGGAGCGGGGGGTCACGCCGCAGACGTGGGACCGACAACCCGCTGGGGCGACAAGCCCAAAGGAGGGTCATGCGTGAGGTGAAGGTGGTCGGGGCCGGAATGACGTCCTTCGGGAAGTTCCCCGACCGCAGTGTTCGCTCGCTCACTGAGGAAGCCGTCGCCGAGGCCATCGCCGACGCGCAGACCGCTCCCGCCGAGGTGGGCTTCGTGGCCTTCGGCAACGCCGTCGGGGGGATCCTGCAGGCGCAGGAGATGATCCGGGGGCACTCCGCGCTGCACCATACCGGGCTCCTCGGCGCTCCGATCGTGGACGTCGAGAACGCGTGTGCGTCGTCGTCGAGTGCTTTCCACGTGGCCTGGTTGGCCGTTGCATCAGGGTCGGTCGACATCGCCCTGGCCGTAGGCGCCGAGAAGCTCACCCACCCTGAAAAGATGCGCTCCTTGGCAGCTATTGGCACGGCCCTCGACCTCGAGGACTTCCCCGCGGCGCGCGAGATGCTCTCGGCGGTGCTGTTGGGCTGGCACGGTCCCCCTGCGCCGACCGATGGCTCCGCGGCTCCGCCCGCCCCATCTGTGGGAATCGGCGGCACCGCGGTCGGGGGGAGCGCGGGAAACGACACCGTCGAGCATTCGGCGTTCATGGACGTCTACGCCAAGATGACCGAGCACTACCTGGCCCGGACCGGCGGTACCGTCGAGGACCTAGCAGCGGTCTCGGTGAAGAACCACCGGCACGCGGAGGCCAACCCCAAGGCCCAGTACCGTCGGCCGGTCACCATCGAAGAAGTGCTCGCGAGCCGCACGGTGTCCCCACCCCTTACCGTGCTCATGTGCTCACCCATTGCGGACGGGGCGGCGGCCGTGGTGCTGGCGTCCTCGGACGCGGCGCGGAGGTTGGGGGTTCCCGCGGTGACGGTGCGGGCCTCGGTGTTGTTGTCGGGACGTGACCGCAGGCTCGAGGAAGCCGGCGTGGCCGAGCGGGCCGCCCAGCGCGCGTACGAACTCGCCGGGATCGGGCCCGAGGACCTTGATGTAGTCGAGCTCCACGACGCCGCAGCCACCGCCGAGCTGCTCCTCTATGAGGAGCTGGGGCTGTGTGCGCCCGGCGACGGTCCCAGACTTCTGGCCTCGGGCGCGACCACCCTGGGGGGCCGGGTCCCGGTCAACCCGAGCGGGGGCCTGTTGTCGCGCGGCCATCCCATCGGCGCCACCGGATGCGGGCAGCTGGTCGAGCTGGTGGACCAGCTACGCGGACGGGCAGGTGCACGCCAAGTGGTCGGGGCACAGGTGGCCCTGGCGGAGAACGGAGGTGGATTCATCGGCAGCGATGCCGCGGCGACGGTGATCACGATTCTTTCCAATTGAGCACGAGGGTACAGAGAGCGGGCGACTGGCCGCGAGGGAGGACAACTCGATGGAGTTCAACCAAGTTGTGGGGACGAGGCGGAGTATCCGGTTCTTCAAACCATGGAAGCCGGTGGAGCGTTCCAAGATCCAGGTGATGCTGGAGGCGGCCAATCGCGCTTCGCGCTCGATGAATGCCGACTATCCGCGGGCAATCGTCGTGCACCGGGACGACCTCGACGAGGAGACCCGCGCTGCCTTGCGGAACCCGACGACGACAGCCGACCTCGACCTGGCACCGACCTACATCCTGTGGTATTTCGACCTTGAGTACATCAACGGCGCGCAGGAGCGCCTCAACGAGCTGGTCGACCTGCACGTCCTGCCGCCCTCCCACGGGTGGTCGAAGGCGTACGTCGATGATCTGGTATGGCCCCAGGTCCTCAAGCCGATCGCCGACAACCAGATGGCGCTCATGTTCATGGGCTGCGTGGAGACCGGCATCGCCATCTGCAATGCCGTGAACGCCGCCGTGGACCAGGGGCTCGGGACCTGTCTGCACGCCTTCACCGCGGCTGATCAGGTAAAGGAACTGCTCCACGTGCCCGACACCTGGGTGCCGGTCTGGCTCCAGCTGGTCGGCTACCCGGCCGAAGAGCCCGAGGCCGGCGGACAGCGGCCCCGGCGGCCGCTGTCGAACCTCTTCTTCGAAGGCGACTGCAATGAGCCCTGGCACGAGGATCTGGAGGTGACCGAGTACCTCAAGCGCGAAGGAATGATCCAGGCCCCGGCACCGTTTCCGTATCGGGCCCAGGAGGTGCGGATGCTGTCCCGCATGTACGGGCTACCGGAATGACGGTGCCGGCCGGCACGGGAGGCGCACGCCCCCAGCTGGACGGCTTCGCGTCGGTTCGGCGCTGGCTCGACAGCCCAGGGCTGAGCTCGGCGCCTGCGTGCGAGCGCGCCGGCCTGCTCGATCTCCTGGTCGGACTGTGCGAATTCACAGGCAAGGAGCCTGATGCTCTGGTAGCCGAGTGCCTGCGTACGACCACGTCGGGTGACACCGCGATCAGTGCCAAGGGCCGGCGACGGGCCGAGGAGAACATCGAGGGCTATGTAGGAAGCCTGGGACTGGCCGGGCACGAGGCTCTCGTGGCCGCCAACAGGTTGCGGGGATTCCTCATCCACAACGGCATATTCATGCAAGGGCCGGCATCGATCAGCTGATCAACGCCGCCCCGACACCCGCACGCTGATGGGAGTTGAACATGCACATCGCCGTGGCTCAGAACGAGAGGAACGTTGGGAACGGTGACGGCATGACAACACGTCGATCCGGCATGGCTCCTCTCCCCGGGTCGACAGCCGAGCTCGAGGAGGCTCTTTCGCTCCCGACCCGGATACGCAGATCGACGTTCGAGAGGTTCTTCGACGCCCACCCGGGGGGAGCTCTTCCCGCTCCGGGTTACGGCCGCGCGCTCATCGACTTTTTGGCATGGGAGATCGACAGCGGGCGAGTGGTCGACGTGAGCGGAGCTGCAACCGGTGGCGGATCGGCATGGTGGAGCGCGGTGAACGGATTCCTCGTGCTCGACCTCCGCGATGCCATGTACCGGCAGGACGCGACGCCCGACGGCTCCTGCAGGCATGTCGGTGCATGGCTGCGTTACACGGGGGCGCGCCGAGGCGAGGAACAACGCACCCTTTGGCGTGCGCACGAACTGTCGATCGGCAGGGGGGTCATCGAGGCGGCCCCGCTACTCGACGAGGAGGAGCCAGCGGAACGAACCTTCATACGTCTGGTGCTGCACATCTTGGCGAGGGCGACCACCTCCCTGGAGCCCACGGAGTCACCCATGTTGGGCGAGACGGTGCAGAGGCAGTACCCGCCTCGGTACCCGATCGAACCGAACGAGCTCGATGAGCTCGGGACCGCACTCTCGAAGGGGAGGTGATCTCCAACGGAGGTGAGGCAGGTCCCCGATCCTCGGAGACCGGTGGCCCGGTGGCCGTCCGCAACGGCGTGCCCCGGCCTGACCGACGGCGGCCACTCACCTAAGCGGAGGCAGGTCCCCGGGCGCTCTTCGGCGCGGCTCCGAATGCTCCCAATCGGCGAGCAGCGTGCGAAGGGCCGTCAGCAGGATGAGGGGTTGATCGAGCATTGGGTGATGTCCCGCCTCGGGGATCTCGATGACCGGTGTGACCCGGCCCAGGTGGTCGTACATGGATCGCCCGATATCGGCGGTGACGAGTCCGTGCTCGGACCGGAGCAGGGCAAATCGGCAGCGCACGCGTGAGAGGTAGGGGAGGGCGACCCCACGAAGGCCGCCGCCGAACTGTGCGAAGACCTCTCGATCGAACTTCCACTGCCATCCGCCGGGCACCGGGCGGACCGAGCGGCGAGCCACGTGGTCGATGACGTAGTCGAGGTAGTGCTCTTGGGCCGGTACGGTTCGAAAGTGTTCCACCGCTTCTTCCACACTGGGATAGATCCGAGGACGCCCGAATGCCTCCCGTAGGCGGTACGCCCCGATCTCAGGGTCGGGTTCCGCAACTGGCGAATCGCAGACGATCGCCCCGCTCACCAGGTCGGCGTGACGTGCGGCTGTTGCGATCGTTACGAATCCGCCCATGCTGTGCCCGATGACGACCGGCGGACCACTGATCTGCCCGGCTGCCGCCACGGTCATCACTTCCTCAGTCCACTGCTCGAGCGAGTACCGCGAGCGGTGCTCGCTGTCCCCGTGGCCGGACAGGTCGAGGGAGATCACTCGGAACTGCTGGCTGAAGGTGGCGGCAACGTGCGTCCACCAGTGGGCGTGGGCACCTCCGCCGTGGACGAAGACGAGTCCACGTGCGCCTGGCTTCCCACACCCAAGTGCATGGATGGTGCAGCCATCCACTCTGACTTCGATATCGCTCTGATCGACGGTCAACGCACGCAGAAACCACTCTGGTGCTTGGGGCAGCGGGCGATAGTCCATGCAGAAGATCAGAGCACACCGATGGAACAGGCCGGGCCCACCCGATTCGATCGGCCCGGGTTGCAAGTGGGCCAGTCGTCAGTCAGCGGGACCCGACTTGGTCCGCTCTGTTGGCAGGCTTGCGGCCGGCAGGTTTGCGGCCGGCAGGTTTGCGGCCGGCAGGAGCTCGAGTGCCTCGACCGCGGTCAGGCCGAAGTCGATGATGTCGTTGGTGACGTTGCCGGCTGCCCATTCTCGGACGACGATGCGGATGGTGGCGCAGTACAGGGCCGCCAGTTGGCATAGGTCGAGGTCGGTGGTCGGATGGCCGCTGCGCTCGGCGAAGCGGGCGCAGACGGGCTGTTCGAATTGGGCCATCATCTGGAGGAGCCGAGCGAGCAGGGCGGGCGTTGCGACGATGAGTGCCGCTTCGGACCGAAGCAACAGCTGCTCGCGGGAGTTGCTCGCCCACTCGACAGTTGCCACCTTGAGCATCTCGCCGATAGTGGTGCCGCCGGGTTGCCGGTCGATGACATCGAGGAGCTCGGCCAGGCGGTCAGCGAGGTCTGCGAGGACAAGGTCCTCTTTGGTGGGGAAGTACCGGTAAACGGTGCGGACGGAGAGGTCAACGGTTTCGGCGACCTCCTCCACCGATACGGCGTCGAAGCCCCGGTCCATGAAGAGTCTCAGGGCTGCTGTCCGTATGGCATTTCGGGTGGCGAGGCGCTTGCGGTCCCGGCGGCCCACGGTTGCGTCGGTCATCAGAGAGCAGCATAAGCGTTCCGATCGCGCTGCCGGCTGCGCTCGTCGACATGCCGGTCGGCTTCGCGGCACCAGTGCTCGCGGGCTCTCTCCGGTAGGTCCGGAGCCCGGGAGCAGGCAGGGTTGTCGCCAAGGACAACCCGAGTTGCCGACCGGATGTGTCAGCTACGCGGCCGAGGTTCTAGAGGCAACCGAGTCCCTGGAACGCAGCCTTGGTCGTGTACTGGCCGGTCGGCAGATAGTCACCCATGACAGCGGATTCCGTTCCGGGATGGGTGACGTCGTGAATGGCGGAGGTGAAGTTCGGGGAGGACAACATGTTGCGCAGGATCAGCATGCCGTCATCGAGGTGGCCCGTCCCGTCTCCCTTCTTGGGCCACGGGATCCAACTCACGCCGCAGGCCGCAGTCGCGTTGCTCGGTCGATCCTTCGAGAAGCTGGTGACGATGGTGTAGTACCCATTGGCATCCGCGGGTACCTGCTCGTCGTAGAGGCATCCCGACACCTTTGTGGTGGCGAGTGACTCGTTCTGGCACAGAGACCAGTAGCGCACCTGGGTTCTCGAAGCCGCCACCTGATTCTGCAGGTAGGT
Organism: Acidimicrobiales bacterium; assembly: GCA_017883135.1. Taxonomy (GTDB): domain Bacteria; phylum Actinomycetota; class Acidimicrobiia; order Acidimicrobiales; family RAAP-2; genus Bog-756. Next base: position 62,469 of record JADGOE010000001.1, on the reverse strand, counting down.
CGGGGGGGTGACGGGCATCTTGCCGTGCAGGACCAGCACGGAACCGAACCCGCGGTTGACCATTGCGACGGCGTACGCGTTGCCCAGGTTCGAGTACTGCCCTGGTGCCAGGGCCGGCGCGCCACCACAGGACGCGTGGTAGATGCACCCCACCAGGGCGCCCAGGTTGAAGCTCCGCCAGAACGTCGGCGGGTTCTGGGCCGGAAACGTCGGCGGCTGGCCGGGTTGCTTGCGCGGCGCCTGGTAGACGGAGAGTGGGAACGATTGCGAGGGCGGAAGACTCTTGCTGGCACTGATCGCCGTGCACATCTTCCCTCCGGCAAGCACGCTGTTGTCCGCTGATGTGACCGACACCTGCGGAAGCCCGACCCCACCGGTCAGGTCCGAGCCCTGGTCGGGGACGTAGACTCGGTAGATGAGGACTTCGGTGGTCTGACCGCTGATGCCCGCGTAGAGGGTGTTGGCTGCCCGGGTGACAGGCGGCGACTGGTCGAGCACGGACATGCTGTAGCTGCGCTGCGGATCCGTGCGGGATGCCCCGGGCTGAAATGGGTTCGTCGAACCCGCCGCAGGGGTGATCCCGACGTCGTTGATGCTGTCGCTTGCAACCCCACTGGCGTCGTACGTGTTGAACGACGTGTAGCGGGCATGGGGATAACTGCCTGCCAGGGTGAGTCGTGAGCCAGCGGGAAGCGAGAACATCGCAGTCCAGTAGACCGCAGCCGTGTCGGGGAACGCAGCGTTGTACTTCCCTTGGCTGTGGGCCGGACCACGCCAGAAGCAGTTCGACGGCGGAACCGACGATGCCTGGTTCGAGGACTGCACCAGTGGGGAGGGAGCGCTGGCTTCCGCCGGCCTCAGACCCGCCACGGTTCCGACAAGGGCGGCAACGGCCGTCACCGCTACCAACGCTGAGCTCTTTGCCCACCTGGCCATGGATCCCCCGTTCGCTGCTTTTGTGCACGCGGCTCCGGGTTCGACTGCTCGCCCGGCACCGCTCCGTGGCCAAATTATTTAGTGGAGTTGCCATAATGTGTCAACCACCAGCGTTTGTCACGCACTGACGTATTATGACCGTTGCGGACCCGTACCAGGACTGGCCGGGATCGAGCCTGGCGGTCCGTACTCGACGGGTCCACCAGCAATCCGTTCGAGGACCCGGGCGCAACACGGTGCGCCCGGTGCTATAGACGTGGTCGTGATCACGACAGAGCAGAACGGTCCGATGGCGATCATCACCCTCGACCGTCCAGAGGCCCGGAACGCTCTGACCGGAGCCATGATCGCTGAACTGGGCGATGCGTTTGCCGGTTGTGACTCCGATCCCGACATTCGGGTCGTGATCCTCACCGGGCGTGATCCCGCCTTTTGCGCCGGACTCGATCTCAACGATCTCGCCCGGTCCTACGACGAGATCACCAATGCCCGGCCCGGACGCTCGACGACTCGGCGCGGCCTGCTTCCCGGTTCGACGTCACCGATTATCGGGGCCGTCAATGGTGCGGCGGTGACGGGGGGACTCGAGCTCGCGCTCGGCTGTGACTTCTTGATCGCCTCGGTTCGAGCCACCTTCGCCGATACCCACGCCCGTGTGGGCGTGATGCCGGGCGGCGGCATGACCATCAGGCTTCCGCAGCTCGTCGGAGTCAATCGAGCCAGACAGATGTCGCTGACCGGCAACTTCGTCGACGCCGGCACTGCCTGCGAGTGGGGGCTGGTCAACGAGGTCGTGCCTCATGAACTGCTGCTGGAGCGAGCGACAGAACTGGCATTGGCGGTAAGCGAGGCGGAGCCGGCGGCCATACGCGAACTGCGCATGATGTATGACTCGCTCGGTCATCGCGCCGACGACCAGGCCTACCTCGAAGAGGCGCGGTGGTCTCGACGCTGGATGAAGGAGCAGTTCGACGCCGCCTCGTTCGAGGTCAGCAAGGAACGGATCATCGAACGGGGCTCATCGCAGCAGTGAACTGGCGGGTACCGTCGGTTCCCGCCAGTTACCGGGTGGCGCTCAAGTGGTCGTCGGCGAGATTCCTGCACCCTTGAGCATGCGACGGAGGTCGATGACCATCTGCTCGTCGATGTCGTGCCTGCGCGGGGCACTGAACGTCTCGGTCTCCGCCGCCAAGGTGACCCTGTACCGACCCTCGCTGACCTCGGTGACGGTGGCCACGCTCTCCAGTAGTGACAAGACATCGTGCCACTGGATGTTGTGGCCGACCGGGTGCTGGAAGATCTTCTCCACTGTGACCCGGTGGTGCCCGTCGAGCTTGATGCCCTCTGTCACGCTGTCCTCCTCGATCTCTCAGGGTGATCCGGAACGCCCCGAGGAGTGGACCCGATGATGTCCCCTCCGACCGGAAATTGCCGCGGCCGGCGACCGGTTCCCACCCTATCGCCCTATGCGTTCGTGACGTCACCGGTGCTTCCCTCGTCAGGCGGGCATGCCAGGTGCGCCATCACCGGGCGGCAGGTCGTCCGCCGACCTTTGGTCAGGCCATGGTGGCGATGATCTCCTCGATGATGCCGATGGTCGTGTCGGGGTGCAGGAGCGCCAGACGCGCCACCGGTTCGTCCTCCCAGGTCGTGGGCATGACGAAGCCGATCTGGTCGTGGAGCAACTGGGATGACCACCGCTCGTACTCCGCCCGGTCCCACCCGGTCCGACGGAACAGCACGACTGACAGATCGGGTCGGCGCACGAGTTCGAGGTAGGGCGTGCGTTCGATGAGATCGGCTGTCTCTCGGGTGACGGCCAGCACGGTCTCCACGGCGGCGCGGTAGGCATCGGTCCCGTGGACGGCAAGCGAGAACCAGAGCGGGAGCCCGCGGGCGCGCCGAGTCAGGTGGTAGGCGTAGTCGCTGGGATTCCACTCCTCGGCAGCATCGCTGTGGAGTACGTCGAGATACGACGCGTCCTGGGTGTGAACGGCCTTGGCCAGGTGGGGCTCCCGGTAGATGAGGGCTGCGCAGTCGAAGGGAGCGAACAGCCACTTGTGCGGGTCGACGACGAAGGAGTCGACCAACTCGATGCCATCGAAGCGGTCGCGGACCGAGGGGGCGAAGAGCGCGGCACACCCGTAGGCCCCGTCGACGTGGAACCACAGTGACCGCTCCCGGGCCACCCGGCCCACGCCGGCCAGATCGTCGATGATCCCCGCATTGGTGGTTCCCCCGGTTGCCACCACGCCGATGGCATCGTCACCCCTCGGGTGGCTCTCCAATGTCGCCCGAAGACCGGCTCCAGTCAGCCGATGGTCCTCACAGGGAACGAGGAGGGCTTCGACGGCGAGAACGCGCAGCGCTTTGCCAACCGAGGAGTGGGCCTCCTCGCTGATGGCGACGAGCGGTCGGTGGGGCGCTCGGTCGCCCATCCGGTGGGAAGCCGTATCCCGGGCCACCATCAGGGCGGACAGGTTGCCAGCGGATCCCCCGGCAACGAAGCACCCTCCCGCTCCGGCGGGCAGACCGGCCAGATCGGCCAGCACGGCCAGGGCCTGGTTTTCGGCAGCGACCGCGCCGGCGGCCTCCATCCACGAAGTCCCCTGGAGCGATGAGCACGCCACGATCATGTCGAACAGCAGTGCGGCCTTGGTGGGCGCGGCGGGGATGAACGAGAGGAAGCGAGGACTGTCGCACGAGACCACTGCCGTGGCCAGCTCGTTGTCGAAGATCTCCATGATGCGACGTGGGTCGGTCCCATCGGGATTGATGAGCCCCTTGAGGCTGGCATCCAAGGACGAGGCCTGGGCTCCGCCGAAGTCGAGGGGGACGGGATGGAGGGCGAGGCGCCACCTGCAGTAGTCGAAGATCAGGTCGGTGAGCTGCTCGTCGTAGACGAACATGGGGTTGCGCATGTCGGCTCCCTCCTCAGGCACGCACCATGATCGCAGAGATGCGGGCCCACCCGTTCGGTCCGAGGAACTGCCCGAACGAGGTGGCGCGCAGTGGCCTGTCGATCAGGTTGTGGTGGTGGCGTGATGGACGGCTGATGCTCGATGGACGGACACCGCATAGTTCGCATCGGCGGTGAAGGGCGCCCCCGACCAGGTCGACCATCGCCCCGTGCACTCGAGGCCGACCAGGCGGCAGTGCGCGTCCAAACTGTCCAGCTCATAGCCCCGGTTGAGTTGGAACCCGGTGACGAGGTTCCCGTCTGGACCAAGGTGCCGTGCGCAAGTCGCGAAGAGGGCGGCCTGGGTTCCTCGGGGCGTGAAGAGGGGCACGTTTCCGGCCATCACCACGACGTCGAACTGTCGGCCGAGGTCAAATCGGGTGAGGTCGTCGATCACCCAGCGAAGATCGGGTGCCAACCGGCGAGCGGTGGCGATCATCGACGGGTCGACATCCACACCGACCACCTCGATGCCCCGCCGGGCGAGCTCGATGGCCACCCGCCCGGTCCCGCACCCGGCATCGAGGACCGAAGTCGGATGCAACCGCTCGATCAACTCGGCCTCGCCGTGGACGTCGACCCCGGACGCGGCCAGCGAATCGAAGCGCCGTTGGTACTTGTCGCCGTCCCAGTTCACGAGGGGACCCTCACACAGGCACGACCTCGCCCGCGGGATCGGCGTGGTGGCGAGCTCCTGGCCCGGGTTCTGACCGGGTGGGCCATCAGGTGAGGGGCCAGAGCGTCAACTGGGGCTCCTCGACGGAGAGCAGTGGGTGGTAGCCGGGCAGCTGAGCCATCGGGGTGTCCAGATACACCTTTGCCTCGGGGGGCTGGGCGAACCGACCATGACTCCATCGGATCTCGACATGACCGGCCACGGTCCGGGTCACGTTGTCCTTCCGGGTCCGGTAGGCACACATCCAATCGACCCTGGGTTGCCCGGCCGTCGCGGCCGCAACCGTGAACCCCTCCAGTTCGAACTGGGCCCGCCAGTCCCACGGCCCGGCAATCCGGAACCTGGCCGGGGCACCGGTGTGACGGTCGTTGCCGAGCACGAAGTAGGGGGCACTGCCGATCCGCAGCAGTCGCCACAGCATCGTCTCTGGGGCAATGCCCGTCGCCCCCAGCTGCATGTTCCACCGTTGGGCCGAGGCGTGGCTGACGGCGCGGCACAGTTGGGCATAGGCCGACCGGCTTGGTCTGTCGGGATACGACCGTCCGACCAGGGAGGTGCGCAAGGACCCGAGTTGGGCTCGGGTGCATGCGGCGGGCGAATCGGGAAACCCGGTGAGTCCGGTGGCCGCCAGGCACGCCCGGTAGAGCACGGAGAACTCCTCGGGTGCGGTCGCCTCGTACCAGTCGCTCCGCTCCCAGGTCCCCGTGGTGGCCAGCAGGCCGTCGAACAGGCGCGCCGGAGAGGAGTTGGCCAGGATGTCCGACTCGTACTTGCAGCTGATCAGATAGACGTGGTCGATGCGGAGATCGATGGGCGCCACCTCATCGCCGGGGGCCCGCCGCCCCCCGGTCCACTCGATGGCGAGGGGAGACCGGCCCCGCAGGCCGTCTGTCGCCTCGAGGAAGGAGCGTCCATTGGCAAACGCACCGGCCAGCTCTATGGCAAACCGGCCGGAGTGTGCGATCGACTCGAGGAGCTCCCAGACTTGCTCGGTTATCTGCAGCTCCGGTGGCCGTCGGGCCAGCGCGGCGAGCGGATCGGGGAAGGGGAGTGTGCCGAGCGCGGTGCCGAGCTCTGTGATCGTGGTCCGATCATCGGGCATGTCGTCGGCCACCGTCCTGTTCGGTCATCCGTGGGTTCGGTCACCCTTCCCGTAGGCTCGAAGCCGCTCCATGCACTCGGGGTCGAGCAGTTCGAGGATGTCGCAGATGGGACCGCCGCGATCGTCTGCCACCACGGCTCGCAGGGCCTTGCCCCCTGCGCTCTTGGCGGCCGGGACATCTGTCGAAAGCAGGATCAGCGGGCCCAGGTCGTCGCGGGACCCATCCCGTCTCTTCGCCTCGTGGAGGACGCTTGCCCTGCCTAGCTCCTTCCACATGACGTCCGCCCGGCGGAGACCGGGGCGTGTGGTCGAAAAGGCGCCCGAGAGCTCGAACAGCCACAGTCCACCTGCCGCGTCCCTGGCTCGGAAGTCGACGCTCATACCCAGGTCACGGTAGGCAACGTTGCGCTCGATGTGCTCGAACCCACTTGCCACCAGGGCCTGGTGCGCCAGATCGCGTGCCTTCTGGCCCAAGCTGACGGCACGCCCCTCCGGAGTTCCCTCCGTTGACGGTGGCGATGACCGACCCGGTGGGACGGTGACCCGCCGCGAGGTGGTCCCTGCCGTGCCGGCCGGAAGGGCACGTTCCTCGGCGATCCGGCGTTCGGCCAAGGCGGCGTAGCCCTCGTCGGTGTCGAACCCGACGTAGTGGCGTTCGGTCCGGATCGACGCGACTGCAGTCGAACCCGACCCCATGAACGGGTCCATCACTAGGTCCCCCCGGTAGGTGTAGAGCTCGATCAGGCGCCTGGGCAGCTCCACAGGGAAGGGCGCCGGGTGGCCGACCCGAGTGGCCGATTCGGTGGGGATGTCCCAGAGGTCGATGGTCGCATCGACGAACTCGTCCATGGTCATCGTCCCCTCGTTGGGCAGACCCCGGGCCGAGCGTTCGTCGGGAGCGAGGGCCCGGTCGAATCGGCCTTTGGAGGCGACGACGATCCGTTCGGATACGTCACGGAGCACCGGATTGCCGGGACGTTGATAGGTGCCCCAGGCACACGAGCCGCCGGCTGCGTGGCTCTTCTGCCAGATGATCTCTCCCCGCAGGAGGAAACCGAGGCGTTCGAGCAGGTCGATCACGTCGCGGGAGAGTGATCGGTACGGCTTGCGGCCCAGGTTGGCCACGTTCACTGCAATTCTCCCGCCTGGTTCGAGTTTGGCGAAGCACTGGGCGAAGACGTCGTGAAGCATGCTGAGGTAGGCGGCGTAGTTGGCTGGCACGTGCCCTACTCCGAGTGCGGCCTCGTACTCCTTGCCGGCGAAGTACGGCGGCGATGTGATCACCAGAGCCACCGAGTTATCGGCGACCTTCCCGTAGCGGTCCATCTCCCGGGCATCGCCGATCCAGATCTCGTCGCGTGCAGCGGGGGGGGCCACACGGCTGTCGTCGGAGACCAGCGGTGGGCTGAAGCGCGCATAGAACGACGAGGCATCGTGGGCCTCCCGACGTCCGACGCCGAACGCCGAAGTGATTGTCGGGCGTCGCCGCGGGGGCGACCGGATCGGCTCCACGTTGCTCATCGCCGCCCGATCATCGGGGGATCGACGAGGAGGAGAACCTGTGCGAGATCGGCCTGGACACATGGTGGATCATAGGAAACCTGTGTGACATCGGAGGTCCTTACCCTGGCTTGGAGGCTACCGGCGGGCTACGCCCTTCCTACGGATGGCTGCCGGGGCATCGATTCAGCCCCCTGTCAGGTGCTCGCTGATCGATTCTCCGACCACGACGCAGCGTGAAGTCGACACGCAGCTCACTGCCGTCAGGGGTTGGGGCGAGCCGACCACTGCCGCTTTCCGCCAGGCTTCCGCCACCGGGCCGGTCATAATGGCAACTCCCCCCTGGGGCCATGCGGCGCCCGTGCTGCCCACGGCCACGCACGAGCCAGGTGCCGTGCAGGCGATGCCCATGAGGGCGGCAGACAGCTTGCTCACCTGTCGAGTCGTCCATTTGGCCCCGCCGTCGGAAGTGGTCAGGATGACCCCGTGGCCGGTGCGAACGCCGTTCAGGCCGCCGTTGGTGGTCCCGACCGCGGCGCAGTCGACTCCCGTCACCCCGCCAAGAGCCGCGGTCCCACTGGTGGTCGAGGTTCCAGCGCCGGTGCTCCGCGAGGTGGCCGCCGACGAGGTGAACGGGACGGCACTCGGCCCATCGAGACAGAAGACACCGTTGAGGTAGCCGATGCCCGGCGGGACCACCTGTGCCGTCCACGTGGTGCCGCCGTTGACGGTGACGTCGACCACACCGGCCACGTGGCCCACGTCGATGGTGGTGTGAGCGGTGACCCAACAGTGCTGGTCGTCGGGACAGGAGATGGACGTGGCTCCCGACACGGTTGGGGGCACGGGGCCTGCCTGCGTCCACGGAGCACCTGATCCCCGCGAGGTCAAGACTGCGGCGCCGCCGGGCACGGTGCCGACCGCTGTGCAGTGGTAGTCGGCGAGGCACGCCACCGCGGTGACGTCCGATATGTCGGCGGGGATCGGCTGTGCCTTCCAGGTTGTCCCGCCATTGGAGGTGACGATGATCGCACCCTGTCCATCGGAGCTCTGGCTGGACTGACCGACCGCCGTGCAGTGGCGGACATCGCTGCAGGCGATGCCGGAGAGATAGCCGGCGGTGGCAGGGATCACCTGGCTCGACCACTCAGCCCCCCCGTTGGTAGTGGTGATCACCGCCGCTCCGTTCGGCGCTCCGGCACCGCCGACGGTGGAACCGACCGCCCAGCACGAGGAGGCGTTCACGCAGTCGAGCGATCGCAGCGAGTTGACCGGAGGGGGCAGGGCGGCGGCGGCAAAGGCCCCGAGCCACGGGGACTCCGGAGCGATGGTGGCCACTGACGATGACCCAGTCGAGGTGGCTCCCGTGCCACAGGCCCCGGCCAGCAGTGCGACAACTGCGACCGATGCCACGATGCCGGAGTTGTGGACCGTGCGGCGTCTCCGGCGGCCGGAGCTCGCCGGCGGTGGGCGCCGCCACGATGAACGAGGGGCAAGAGGGCATGTGGAGGACGCGTCGGGGACCTCGACTGCAGGAGACCTCCCAGCGACCGGTGCAGCCACCGGGCCTGGGTGGCGCCCGTCTTCGCCGCCCCGCCGGCGGATACTTTCCGAAGTCACAGCAGATCTTGCCACGTGGGCAGGCGTCGAACGGGTGATGACGATTCGACCGGGACGAGGTACGTCTACCGTACACCGTGGTGTCGTTCGTTCTCCCCTCCGTCAGCTCCCGATCGCGGGCCTGTTCTCGGTCCTCCACGTGAACCTCGTCGACTTGGTCGTGCTGGTTCTGGTGGCGCTGGCGGCGATCCAAGGGCTTCGGTTGGGGGCAGTCGTCCAGGTGCTGTCCTTCGGCGGCTTCTGGATCGGGCTCTGCCTGGGCGCTCTTCTGGCCTCGGTCACCGTTCGATGGGTGCATGCCCAGTCGGCGCGCACCGCACTGGCCCTGGCGACCATGCTGGGGGTGGCCGTCCTCTGCGGTGTGGTCGGGCGCATCGTGGGCAACCATGCCTTCACGCGGGTCCACCATGGCGTGTTCGGGTCGATCGACTCCGCCTTCGGAATGCTGGTGGCGGTCGTCGCTTCGCTTCTGGCGGTCTGGTTGTTGGCCAGTACCCTGGTCAACAGCTCGTCGCTGGCGCTCAACGCTTCGATCGCGGAGTCCCGGATCATGAGGTCGCTCGACGGGGTGCTCCCGGCGCCACCGTCGGTCTTCTCACGGGTGCAGAGCTTCTTGTCGTCCGAGGGGTTCCCGCCGGTCTTCGCCCAACTCGCCCCCGCCTCCGCCGGACCTGTGGCGTTGCCCGGCCAGGCCCAGTTGCAAGAGGCGGTCAACCGTTCTGGAGCATCGACCGTCAAGATCGTCGGTGACGGTTGCGGGCAGATCCAAGAGGGCTCCGGGTTCGTGGTCGCTCCCGGATTGGTGGTCACCAACGCCCACGTCGTCGCCGGCATCGCCCACCCGACGGTGGGTGATGCGAACGGCTTCCACAGCACCACCGTCTTGTCATTCGACCCCTCCTACGACCTGGCCGTGTTGCGGGTGAACGGCCTGACCGAGCCGCCTTTGCCGCTCGCTCCCACGCAGGTTTCTCGCGGAGCCGAAGCCGCAGTCCTCGGCTATCCGGGTGGTGGCTTGTTCACCGCGAATGCGGCGGGCGTGATGGCCGAGTTCAAGGCAGAGGGCCGGGACATCTATGGGCTCGGGCTGACTGTTCGCGACGTCTACGAGATTCAGGCGTTGGTGCGCCCCGGCAATTCGGGGGGACCACTGGTGCAGCCCGACGGCCAGGTAATCGGGGTTGTGTTCTCTCGATCCACTACCAACAGCGACATCGGATACGCCCTGACGTCGCCGGGGGTGCTCGCACGGGTGCTCCGGGCCTCCGCAGTGTCGGGCGCGGTGGGAACCGGATCCTGCACCCCCGGCTGAGCCGCACGTCCACGCCTCGCGGACTAGACATGGTGCATGGCGCTCCCCATTGAGGATTACGGGATCATCGGCGACCTCCACACGGTCGCCCTGGTAGGACGCGACGGGTCGATCGACTGGCTCTGCCTTCCCCGGTTCGACTCGGCTGCATGCTTTGCCAAGCTGCTGGGGGACGAGGACCACGGCTCGTGGAAGCTCGCCCCGAAGGACTCCCAGGGTGCGACTCGCCGTCACTACCGAGGCGACACCCTGGTGCTCGAGTCGGAATTCGTCACCGACCAAGGGACGGTCCGGGTGGTCGACTGCATGCCGATCCGCGAGCGGCACCCCGAGGTAGTGCGCCTGGTCGAGGGTGTCCGGGGAAAGGTCACCATGGAGATGAGCCTGACCATCAGGTTCGGGTACGGCCAGGTCGTCCCCTGGGTGCGGAAGATCGACGGCACACTCACCGCCATCGCCGGTCCTGACGGTCTGTCACTGTGGACGCCCGTGCCCGTCAGCGGCATGGACATGTCCACGGTCGCCGAGTTCACGGTGTCGGAGGGTCAGCAGATACCGTTCTCCCTGTCGTGGTATCCGGCCAGCGAGGCTCCTCCGCGCCCCGTCGATGCGGCGTACGCCATTCAGGACACCGAGATGTGGTGGAACGAATGGGCTGCCCAGTGCACCTATCAGGGTGAGTACCGGGAGGCGGTGGTCCGTTCCCTCATCACCCTCAAGGCGCTGACCTATCAGCCCACTGGCGGCATTGTCGCTGCTCCGACGACGTCGTTGCCCGAGACGCTTGGCGGAAGCCGCAACTGGGACTATCGCTTCTGTTGGCTCCGAGATGCCACGCTGACCCTCGAGTCCCTGATGCGAGGCGGGTTCTACGAGGAGGCCATGGCGTGGCGCGGTTGGCTGTTGCGTGCTACAGCAGGCGATCCGTCACAGATGCAGATCATGTACGGTGCGGCCGGCGAGCGCCGCCTCGACGAATGGGAGGTCGACTGGCTGCCCGGGTACGAGGAATCGAGCCCGGTGCGAATCGGGAACGCTGCGGCGGGCCAGTTCCAGCTCGACGTCTACGGCGAGGTGATGTCCGCACTGTACGAATCGGCACAACAGGAGACCTCGGGCGACAGCCCGGCATGGGAGTTGCAACTCTCCTTGATGGAGTTCCTGGAGGCGGGCTGGCGCGAACCCGATGACGGCATCTGGGAGGTCCGCGGGCCTCGCCGCCACTTCACCCATTCGAAGGTGATGGCCTGGGTTGCGATCGACCGTGCCATCAAGACCATCGAGGAGTACGGCATGGAGGGGCCGATCGACCGCTGGAAGGCGATCCGAAGCGAGATTCACGAGCAGGTCTGCGATCAGGGCTTCAACGCCGCAAAGGGGTCCTTCACCCAGTACTACGGGTCTGACGAGCTCGATGCCAGTCTGTTGATGATCCCGCTGATGGGATTTCTGCCGGCGCACGATCCCCGGGTGCGAGGGACCATCGAGGCGGTCGAGCGCGAACTGGTGGAGGGTGGGTTCGTCCTCCGCTACCGAACGGCCGACACGGGGGATGTCGACGGGCTGACCGGTCGCGAGGGAGCCTTTCTGGCCTGCTCGTTCTGGTTGGCAGACTGCTTGTCACTGTTGGGTCGCGACCACGATGCCCGCCAGCTCCTCGACCGGCTGGTGGGCCTGCGCAACGACCTCGGTCTGCTTTCCGAGGAGTACGATCCGGTCGCCGGCCGCCTTGTCGGCAACTTTCCCCAGGCGTTCTCGCATGTCTCCTTGGTCAATTCGGCATCGAAGATCGCTGGCCACGAGAAGCCCACCTCGGAGCATGTTGCGATCGGGTTGGCCCGGCAGGCCTATGGCCGGGGCCGGGCCGGGAGCGGTGCATCCCACCACATGGGCGGCTTCACCGCCCGCACCATGCTGGCCAAGCTGGCCGAGAGCGTGGACGGTGGTTCCGCGGGAAGCGCGTCGCGTGTGATCAAAGCTGCTGCTGCTGCGGTGCCCCGTGACCGACATGGGAGGCCCGTCAAGAAGCGAGGGAAGCCGACGAGCCGGCCGACGGCAGGGCCCGCAGGAAAGTTGGTCGCGAAGGCTCCAGCAAGGAAGGCCCCGGCGAAGAAGGCGGCGTTGAAAGAGGCCCCGGCGACGAAGGCGGCGGCACCGAAGTCCGCGGCGAGGAAGGCTGCGGCGAAGAAGGTCGCGCCACCGAAGGCCGCAGCGAAGAGGGCCAGAGCCACTGCAGGAGGAGCACGCTTGCAACGCACTTCTGCTCCCCGTACCTCCAAGCCGACGCGCGGGTGACCGGGTGGGCCTGGGGGATGTCCGGTAAGGGGCGTGCGGACAGCGGTGAATGAGGCGAGGAGGCGATGAGGCGATGAGGCGAGGAGCGTTCCTGATCCGGGGGGCGACTGGGGGATGAGCGGTAACCATCACCATGGCCTTGGTCCAGCGCAGCCGGCTGCCGGCCATCGAAACGCCCACCCCTTCGACCCGGACGATCCCGCGACCCCGAGGGCCGGGGTGACAGTGGCCGAGGGTGTCATCGAAGTCGATACGATGCTCGGCGGTTGGGAGCGGGTTACCGCCGGCTATCTGATCGAGGGTGATGCCCCCGTGTTGGTCGAGACGGGAAGCCAGAGCTCGGTCCCGGCACTGCTGGCACAGCTGGACCGCCTAGGGCTTGGCGCGCACGATCTTGCCGGAGTGGTGGTCACCCACATCCACCTCGATCATGCCGGGGGGGTCGGCGATGTCGCCCGGGCATTCCCCAAGGCGACGGTCTATGTGCACCCGAAGGGTGCCCGCCACCTGGCCGACCCGACCAAGCTGGTCGACTCGGCAGCGCGGGTCTACGGCCCGCTCCTCGACTCGCTCTACGGCCGGCTGGAGGCAACGCCGTCGGAACGTATCCGCGTTCTGGAGGACGGGGAGGCGATCCGGGTCAGTGGGTCCAGAACCCTTGTCGCCGTCGACTCACCCGGCCATGCCAAGCATCACATGGCGTTGCACGACTCGTTGAGCGGCGTGCTGTTCGCGGGCGACGCCGTCGGCGTAAAACTGCCGGATGGAGGCGTACTGCGACCGTCGACACCTCCCCCCGACTTCGACCTCACTTCGGCGCTCCACTCGTTGCAGCGGTTCGCAGTCCGCCGCCCGAGCGCCCTCGCCCTCGCCCACTACGGCGTGCTGGCCGACCCCCACGACATCCTCGACGAGGCGGAAGGGACACTCCGACGTTGGGCGGATGTGGCCGAGTCGGCCTACCGGAGCGGCGAGGACATCGCCGCAGCCCTGGCCACCGAGTTCGAATCGGACCTGGACGGCGTTCCCGCGGAGCATCGTCAGAAGCTCGAAGTGATGAACGGCGTTCACTCCAACGCGGCCGGTCTCCAGCGGTGGCTGTCGATCCGTGATTCAAAGGGCGACTCTTCGACAGCGAGTGCCTGATGACCTCGGCGTGCGCCCCGGGGGACTCGAACCACCCAACCTGCGGATTAAGAATCCGCTGCTCTACCGTTGAGCTAAGGGCGCGTGTTCAGCATACGGCCTGATCCAGCGGTGGTGCACCTGGAGGACCGGTCTCACCGCAGAAGGTCGTGAATTCGGTCTGCCTAAGATGGCGACTCAGCGACTCGGACCACTAGTCGAGCAACGGGAATCCCGAGGAAGAGGACGTGAGCGTGACAATTGACTCAGACTCGGATGGTGATGAATCACCGACTCACTACTTCGATGCGCTGAGTTCGGAGCGCCGCAAGAAGCGGGAGATCCTCTCCGAACAGGGTATCGATCCCTATCCGTCGCGGTTCGATCGCACGGCCACCGCGGAAGAACTGCACGCACGCCATGGTGGACTCGAAGCCGACGTGAGGACGGGGGAGACGGTCCGCATGGCGGGACGGTTGACCAGTATCCGAGGCCACGGGCGGCTGTCGTTCGCCACGCTCAACGATGTGACCGGCTCGGTGCAGCTGCTCATGCAAGAGGCAAATCTGTCGGAACAGGCGGGTGCAGTGCTGGCCGCGTTCGACCTCGGCGATTGGGTGGGAGCCGAAGGCGAGGCCATCACCAGCCGCCGCGAAGAGCTCTCGGTCGACGTCAAGGAGCTGTGGCTGCTCTCCAAGGCCCTCCGTCCGCTTCCTGACAAGTGGCACGGGCTGACCGAAACCGACACCCGCTACCGCCAACGGGAGGTGGACCTTCTGGCCAATCCCGAGAGTCGCCGGGTGTTCGACATCCGATTCCGCGCGATCGCCGCCATGCGCCGCCACATGGTGTCGGAGGAGTTCATCGAGGTGGAGACACCGATCCTTCAGCCCCAGGCCGGCGGCGCACTTGCCCGACCGTTCTTCACCCACTCCAACGCTCTCGACATCGACCTCAGCCTGCGGATCGCTCCTGAGCTCTATCTCAAGCGGTTGGTGGTCGGCGGCTACGAGCGGGTCTTCGAGATCGCCCGGAACTTTCGCAACGAAGGTGTCTCCACTCGGCACAGCCCCGAATTCACAGCACTCGAGGCGTACAGGGCCTTCGGCGATGTGACGGAAGGGATGGAACTCAGCGAACAGCTTGTCGTCAAGGCGGCGGAATCCGCAGTCGGACGGATGACGTTCGCCGTCGGCGAGAGAGCCATCGACCTGACGCCGCCCTGGCCCCGTAGGCAGCTCCTCGACTTGCTCGAGGCGGCAGTCGGTCACCGACTCCATCCCACCGACCCCGTCGAAGATGTCCGGGCGGTCTGTCGAGACCGCGGGTTGGACATCTTGCCGGAGTGGGGCTCGGGGAAGCTGATCTTCGAGCTCTACGACGCGCTCTTGCTGCCCACCATCACCGACCCGCTGTTCGTGTGCGGGTTTCCCGTCGAGGTATCGCCGCTGGCCCGACACACGAGCAGTGATCCGACCATGGCCGACCGATTCGAGTTGTGCATCGATGGCAAGGAGTTCGCCAACGGCTACAGCGAACTGAACATCCCCGAGGAGCAAGAGGAGCGATTCGATGCGATGACGGTCGCCGCAGCCAAAGGAGACCTCGAGGCGCACCCGGCCGACCTTGCCTTCGTCAGAGCCCTCGAATACGGACTCCCTCCCACCTCGGGGATCGGACTGGGAGTTGACCGACTGATCATGCTGTTGGCCGAGGTGGAGGCCATCCGGGACGTCATTCTCTTCCCGATGATGCGTCCGGAGCCCACCGACTGAGCTCGCC
Source organism: Acidimicrobiales bacterium (assembly GCA_017883135.1). Lineage (GTDB taxonomy): Bacteria > Actinomycetota > Acidimicrobiia > Acidimicrobiales > RAAP-2 > Bog-756. Next base: position 47,162 of record JADGOE010000001.1, on the reverse strand, counting down.
GTTCATCGGAGATGCTCTCCGCCACGCGGTCATCGTCGTGTTCGAAGATCACGCCGTCGACCACCTGCAAGATCCAGGCCCATCCGTACTGCGGGCCAATCGAGTGGCGAGCGCCGCTCAAGAGTCGATGGCCGCTCGGAGGCTTGCAAGGCGCTCCCGATTGAGGGAGTACCAGACCCAGCGGCCACGCCGATCCCCCTGCACCAAGCCCGCTTCGCCCAAGATCTTCAAGTGGTGCGAAATCGTGGGCTGGCTTTTGCCGAGCGGTTCGACGAAGTCGCAGACGCACACTTCGCCACCGGGTGCCGCAGCAAGGATGCTCAGTACCTTCAGCCGCACCGGGTCTGCTAGTGCCTGGAACCAACCGGCCAACTCGGTAGCCTCCGAGGAGTCAAGCGGTGCGGCCAGCACTGACGGGCAGCACTGCCCTGCGTCCCCGGATTCGGTGTCGGAGGCCGGCTTCTTCATCGATTGAACCTCGTATTGACGAATGTGAATGTATCGATCATAATCGATCAATCGACAATGGTGGATGAAAGCGGAGGTGCCGGATGTCCAGAGTCCACCTCGCCCTGAATGTGGCAGACATCGATGCAGCAGTGGACTTCTACTCCAGGCTGTTCGACGCCGAACCGACCAAACGGCGTCCCGGCTATGCCAACTTCGCCATCTCGTCGCCGCCACTCAAGCTGGTGCTGATCGAAACTGCCGATGCGCGCACGAGCGGTGTGAACGGTGCGCTGAACCATCTGGGTGTCGAGGTGGACACACCCGAGGAGGTCCGCGAGGCCTCACTTCGGCTGGCAGCCGAAGGCCTTGACCCCGAAGTGCAGGAATCGACCACCTGTTGCTACGCGGTACAGGACAAGGCGTGGGTCAATGACCCCGATGGAGCGCCCTGGGAGGTCTACACCGTGCTCGCAGATGCACCTGGTGAGTCGGGGCTCGGCTGCTCGACCGAGGGCTGCATCCCGAGTGCGAATCAGAAGGTGGGCATAGGGGCCACCACGGATGGGCCAGCCTCTGGATCGTGTTGCTGATCGCACAGCTGACAGGGGTGCGAGCGCGACCATGAACGAGCACCCACTCTGGCGCCGGTTGCTTGCCGAGTTCCTCGGAAGTGCGTTTCTGGCCGCAATCGTCATCGGATCGGGGATCGCTGCACAGCAGCTCTCCCCTGGCAACGTCGGCCTCGAACTGCTCCAGAACGCTGCGGCGACCGCGGCTGGACTGTACGCCATCATCTTGATGTTCGGTCCGGTTTCCGGCGCTCACTTCAACCCGGTCGTCTCCTTCGTTGATGCAGCGTTCGGTGGGCTGAGTTGGCGATCCGCGACTGCGTATCTGCCCGCTCAGGTGGCCGGATGCATCAGTGGAGCCGTCGTCGCCAATCTCATGTTCTCGAAGACGGCGATCAGCATCTCGACCCACCATCGCGCCACGCCGGCGCACTTCCTGTCCGAGATCGTGGCAACCGTCGGGCTGATCCTCGTGATCTTCTCGCTTGCACGGAGTGGCCGTTCCCGCAGTGCACCCGCCGCGGTCGGCGCCTACATCGGGGCCGCCTACTTCTTCACCAGCTCGACCAGCTTCGCCAATCCTGCGATCACCGCAGGCCGGATGTTCTCCAACACCTTTGCCGGCATCGCACCCTCCTCTGTTCCCAGTTTCGTCGCGGCACAGGTCGTGGGAGGGTTGGTGGCCCTGGTTGTGATCAAGGTGCTCTATCCCGACATCACTTCGGCCGAGGCGTCCGACATCATCGTTCCCCACCATCAGGACGACCAGATCCAAACCAGTGTGGTCGCTGGCGGCGCACCGGCCCACTCGTTGCCGATCGAACAGCGCGATGTCCCGACCGCGCATTCCTGAGGCCCACTCGGCCGCTTCATCCGACTCGGCGAATTCGACAAGGAGATCTGAATGCACCTCGTGACGATTGGTGGTAGCGATGCCGGAATCAGCGCCGCCCTGCGAGCGCGTGAGCTGGATCCCGGCACCGAGGTGACCGTGGTGGTCGGTGACGCCTATCCGAACTATTCGATCTGCGGCATTCCCTACTACGTATCGGGCGAGGTCCCCCACTGGCGCGACCTTGCACACCGCACGATCGACGACCTGAAGGCGACGGGGATGCAGGTCCGGCTGAACACGCTGGCGACGAAGATCGACGTCAAGAGTCGCAAACTCCATGTAGTCGACGATTCGGGTAATGATGAGTTGCTTGCATACGACCAGCTCGTCGTGGGGACCGGTGCGATTCCTGCACGACCACCGATCGAGGGCCTCTTCGGCAGCGATGCTCTGGGCCCGGAGCACGGTGTCCACCTACTCCACTCGATGGGTGACACTTTCGAGTTGATGCGCACGCTGGAGGTAGCCCAGCCGGCCAGCGCGGTGATCGTCGGCGCGGGCTACATCGGCATCGAGATGGCAGAGGGTCTTTGCTCGCGCGGCCTTTCGGTGACCCAGTTCGAGCAAATCCCTGAGGTCCTCCCCACCGTGGACCCGAGCCTTGGCGCACTGGTTGCCGCCGAACTGGCCTCCCACGGCGTCGACGTGAAGACAAGCACCGCGGTCAGGCAGATCGCACGGGCGCCTGCAGGGTCCTCCGGCCGCCTTCGGATCGATGCCGTCGAGGCGTCAGGTTCACCGATCACCGCATACGCCGACATGGTTCTGGTGGTCGTCGGAGTGCGCCCAGAAACCACTCTGGCTGTAGCGGCCGGGGCGAAGCTCGGTGCCGGCGGGGCGATTGATGTGGATCGAGGGATGCGGACCAACCTCGACGGCGTGTTCGCCGCAGGCGACTGCGTCGTCACCCACCACCGCCTCATGGGTTTGACCTACCTGCCCCTCGGGACCACCGCCCACAAGCAGGGCCGGGTCGCCGGCGAGAACGCCATCGGGGGCAGCCGGGCGTATGCCGGCAGCCTCGGGACCCAGGTCGTGAAGATCTTCGACATGGTCGCTGCGCGCAACGGGCTTCGGGACCGCGAGGCGGTGGCCGCCGGTTTCGATCCACTGACCATCGAGTTCGAGGCCGACGATCACAAGGCCTACTACCCGGGCAGCCATCGGATCCGGATGCGCTACACGGGCGACCGCAAGGTCGGTCGTCTCCTCGGAGTGCAGCTCTACGGCCATCGCCATGCTGAGGTCGCCAAGCGAATCGACATCGCAGCGACAGCCATCTTCAATGGGATGACGGTCGACGAGATGAGCTACCTCGACCTCTCGTACACCCCGCCGCTCGGAAGCCCCTGGGACGCACTCCAGGCTGGTGCTCAGGCGTGGGTCAGGGAGTCTCGAAGCTCACCGGCCTTCGAGCCGATGACTACTTGACAGCCACGACGGCGTCCTGAAGGCGTTTGAATCCGTGGTGGATGGGACCGACGACAGTGAGCCCTCGTGTGGAGTACTCCTGGAGGATGAAGCTCTCGCGGTAGGCAACCGCATTGTCAGGGACATCAGGATTGTGAACGGCGAACATGCCAGAAGCATCGAGCTTCATCTCTGTAACTATGGTCTTCGGGCTCGAGGACGGCTCGTCCTCGAAAAGGAACCACGTCGAGTAACTGATCCCCCCCGGTCGCAGCACGCGGTTGATCTCGCTCAAGTAGTTACCGGTTGCTTCAGGGGGGAGGTGAGTGAATACCGAGTGGGCAAATGCAAAGTCAAAGGATTCGTCGGGATAGGGGAATCTGAAGGTCGATGCTGACGGAAGGCTCGGGTCAGGCTTGTAGGCCGTGTTGAACAGAGGGGTCAACCGGAAGTGGAAGTTGGGAAACAACGGCGTGATCTCGGACTGGCACCACGCCACCATCTCGTCCATGATGTCGAATCCCTCGTAGTGAGCGGTCGAGTCGAGGTAGTCACAAAGGTAGCGAGCAGTGCGTCCCACACCGCAACCTATGTCCAGGACGTCGTGTTCGGGGCGCAAGCCGGCCATGTTCATCCGCCCCATGGTCGTGAGAGCGACGTCGTGAAAGGCGGGGGCCGGTCCTACTCGGCCCTGCAACGTGACGTCCGGCATCGGAATCGTCTGTTCGGCCGGAAAGGTTCGCAGCTCACGCCAAGCTTCCGTAGAGTCTGAGGCCGGAGCACCAGATGCCTCTTGTGCCAGCTTCTGTCTGGCACGTGAGCCATAGTTCCGAAGTCCACCGGGTTTCGCCATCTGCCCTCTCCAATCTGGAACCATGGGGTGATCGGTTCGAATGGCCTGAACGACCTGATTCCTGATTCGCGACCCGCAGTCATCACGAGCGTGCAGGCGCGGGTCCCCCGTCATGCCCAAGAGTGTCGTACCGAAGCGAGTTGCTCCTGTGCCGGCAGGCAACAGTGACTCAGGGGAACGGCCCCGGTCAAGGCGCCGAGAGCCTCAGGGTTCGAGGGCCCGAGCGATCGGGCCCTCGAACGGGCCTGAGCCACCCACGTCGGGTGGGTTTGAATGAGCAACTATTGGCGGAGGGAGTGGGATTCGAACCCACGGTGCCTTGCGACACAACGGTTTTCGAGACCGTCCGATTCGGCCGCTCTCGCATCCCTCCGGCGGAAAGGCTAGTCGCGGCGCCGGGATGCGAAGAACCCGGAGAGGAGGGTGGACGCCTCGCTTGCCCGAACCCCGGTGGTCAGCGGAACCTCGTGGTTCAGTCGAGGATCGGCACAGAGGTTGTAGAGGGAGCCGCACGCTCCCGCCTTGAGGTCAGCCGCGCCGTAGACCAGGCGACCCAGGCGGGCGGCAACCAGAGCACCGGCGCACATCGGACAGGGTTCCAGGGTCACCACCAGGGTCACCGAGGTCAGCCGCCAGGTGCCCAGGGCGGTTGCGGCATCGGAGAGCGCCAGCATCTCCGCGTGGGCGGTCGGATCGCTGCGGCGCTCCCGCTCGTTGTGGCGAGCGGCGATCACCCGACCGGCATGCAGGGCAACTGCCCCCACCGGCACGTCGCCGTGGGTTAGGGCCTCCGCCGCCGCGTCGAGGGCGATCCCCATCGCCGCCTCGTCGGTGAGCGGTTCCGTGCCGACGGTACGTGCAGCAGTCGCAGTCTGCCAAGAGGTCGCATCAGTTCCCATGGCGGAGGCGGTGGGATTTGAACCCACGGTGAGTTTCCCCACACACGATTTCCAGTCGTGCCGATTCGGCCGCTCTCGCACGCCTCCATCTGCCCGAGCCCACCAGAAGTTCACTCCGGGGCGCCCGCGGCCCCGACAGGCTACTCCGCCTCCTTCCATCCATCTGACGACTCGGCGAGTCGCTGTGTGGCCCTGGGCCCGGGCCCGCTCGACGGGCCCGGCGGCGGCTCGACAGGCCGGGTCGCCACCGGCTGCCCTCTACGGGCCACCTTCCGGGGGTAGCATCGTTGCCTCCCCGGTGCTGGGTGCGACGGCTGGGTCCTGCGCAACGTCCTCCCGTGAATCGGGTCAGGGCCGGAAGGCAGCAGCTCTCAGCGGGTCAGGCCGTGTGCCGCAGTCAATCTGGCCGTCGCACCGAGCACCGGGGCCGTCGCACGGGCCCTCTCGGGCATGGACGGTTCCCCCGGGGCGGGGCTCGATTTCCCGGGTGAGGACCGTCCCGGTGGCCGGTAGGCTCCCCCGACGTGGCCGACGCACCCGAGGACGTTCCCTATCAGTCGCTCTACCGGCGTTTCCGACCGTCGACCTTCGGCGAGGTCCGTGGACAAGACCACGTCATCCTCGCCCTCCGCAACGCGGTCAGAGACGGGCGGGTGGCCCACGCCTATCTGTTCAGCGGACCTCGGGGGACCGGCAAGACCTCCACGGCACGGATATTGGCCAAGGCCCTCAACTGCACCGACCTGAGAAGCGGTGAACCGTGTGGCCTGTGCGCCTCCTGTGTGGAGATCACCAAGGGCACCTCGCTCGACGTGCACGAGCTCGACGCGGCGTCGAACAACGGGGTGGAGGCCATGCGAGACCTGGTGTCCCGGGCTGCACTTGGTTCGCCGGGCCGCCAGAAGGTCTACATCGTCGACGAGGTCCACATGCTCTCGACGGCAGCCTCCAACGCTTTGCTGAAGACGCTCGAGGAGCCTCCCCCTCATGTCATCTTCGTGCTGGCCACCACCGATCCCCAAAAGGTGCTGCCCACCATCCGCAGCCGCACCCAGCATTTCGAATTCCGTCTGCTCGGTCCGGAAACCCTGGGTGAGTTACTGGCCCAGGTACGCAAGGACGCGAACCTCGAGGTTCCCGACGAGGCATTGGACCTGGCCGTGCGGCGCGGCCGGGGTTCGGCACGGGATGCACTCTCGGTGCTCGACCAGGTGGTGGCGTCCGATGCCGTCGACGACGACCTGCCCGAGCTGGACGAGGTCGTCGAGGCACTGGCCGAACGGGACATCGGTCGCGCCCTGGTGGCGGTGGCCCATCTGACATCCGCCGGGTTCAGTCCACAGCAGTTGACCGGCGATCTGGTCGACCACCTCCGCCAGGGGTTCCTGGCCCTGGTCGCACCCGAGCTGGTGACGGTGTCAGGGGCCGAGCGGGACTCGCTCGCGTCGCAAGCCGACCGGGTCGGGCTGGCGGCGTTGGTCCGGGCGATGGAGGTACTGGGTCGCGCCCAGGTCACGATGCGGGACGCGCCCGATCCGCGGGTCAACCTGGAGGTGGCCCTCGTGCGGTTGGCCCACCCCGAGGCCGACGACTCTCCGCAGGCCATCCTGGCCCGCATCGAGCAACTGGAGGCCGCCGGCCGCGACTCGCCCGGCAATCCCTCTGCATCCTCGGCCCCGACGGGAGCTGCGAGTCCCATGCCGGCGCCGGTCAGCCAACGCCCGACCCCTGCCGGGCCCGACCCCTCCGACGCTCCGGGCGCCGAGGCAGATGATCCTCGGCAGACGGCTCCTGCTGGCTCAGGTGTCGAGGACAGCCCGGCGTCCCTCCCCGGATCGACCCGCAAGACGGTCGGAGCGTTTCGGCGACGGTCGGCTCTGGCCGAAGGAGTGGCGGCACCGCCTACGGCCACGACCCCTCCCGAAAGGTCTGCACCTGCACCTGCACCGGTCGCGGTCGAGCCACAGACGCCTGCTTCGGGTGCCTCATCGGTTCCGGTCCCCTTCCCGACCCGTGACCAGCTGGTGCAGGCCTGGGGCGATCACATCATCGTGGGCCTCCGGCCGAAGGCAAAGGCCTTGTTCCAAGCGGGTCGGTTCGTGGGTGTCGAGGGTGACTCCGCGGTGTTCGGCCTGCCCAATGAGATCCACCGCAATCGGTGCGAAGAGATGCGACCCGAGATCGAAGGGGCGTTGTCCGGTCACTTCGGACGCCCGGTGGGCCTGACGCTGGTGGTCGAGCCCGGAGCCGGTCCCTTTCCCGACCCCGAGCCGGGCGGTTCCCGAGGCGTTCGACCGGTCAGCGCTGTTAGCGCGGCCGCTGCCGATTCGGCCACCAGGGCATCCGGGCGGTCAGCGCCCGGCGCTGGTCCGACCTCGGAACCTGCCACTGCTGCCCCTGTCCACCATGGTGGTTCGGATCCGGACCACCTGGAGGAACTCGCAGGGTTCGACGAGTCCGAGTTGGAGATCGCCGAGGTGGACAACTCGGCAGAGGCCCGTGTCCTACAGGCCTTCCCCGGCGCCGAAGAGGTCGGCTAGGTGGCCATCTTCTCCGGGCCGCTGCAGTCGCTCATCGACGAACTGGGCCGCCTGCCGGGCATCGGGCCCAAGTCGGCGCAGCGGATCACCTTTCACCTACTGAAGGTGGCCCCAGAGGACGCACTGCGGCTCGCAGAGGCGATCATCGCGGTGAAGGAGCGGATCACCCTGTGCACCCTGTGCTTCAACGTCGCCGAAGGCGGCCTGTGCGCCATCTGTCTCGACGACCGACGCGACGCGACCTCGGTCTGCGTGGTGGAGGATCCCCGCGACATCGTCTCGGTGGAGAAGACGGGGGAGTACTCGGGCAGGTACCACGTCCTGCAGGGCGCGCTCAACCCGATCGAGGGGATCGGGCCCGACCAATTGAGAGTGCGCGAGCTGTTGGTCAGGGTGGAGGAGGAGGGCATCAAGGAAGTGATCCTGTGCACCAATCCCAACCTCGAGGGTGAGGCCACGGCCATGTACCTGGCCCGGCTGTTGAAGCCGATGGGGCTCACCGTCACCCGGATTGCCAGCGGACTGCCGGTGGGCGGCGACCTCGAGTACGCGGACGAGCTGACCCTCGGCCGGGCGTTGGAGGGTCGGCGCGAGGTGGACGGGTAGCCAGGCCGACCGACCCGGTCGCCTGCCCATGCACCGGCCGGCTCGGTTGGGGCAGCATGAAGGGATGTCGAACCCGATCACACCTCCTGTTCGGCACTTGTGGCTCCTGCGTCATGGCAAAGCTGCATCCGATGCCCCGTGGGGAGGGGGCGACCGCGAGCGACCGCTGACGGCCAGGGGGCGGCGTGACGCCACTGCACTCGGGAAGCGCATCGTCGCCGGCGAGCCGATCCTCGGCATGGAGGGCCTCCGCAAGCCCGACCTGGCCATCTGCTCGGCCGCCGTCCGGACACGCCAGACGGCCGACCTGTTGATCGCCGCGATGGGCAACAGGCTCCCGCTCGACTCGTACCAGTCGCTCTACCAGGCGGACACCGACCTCGTACTCCAGTATGTGCGGGAGATCGACGAGGGAGTGAAGGGAGCCCTGGTAGTGGGGCACAACCCCACCATCTTTCGACTGGTCTGGGAGCTGATCGGCGGACCCGTCGACGATGCCGGAGATGGGTCCGGGCCGGATGGTCGTGCCGCCCTCGAGGCTCACGGATTCCCCACCTGCTCGCTTGCCGTGCTGGCTGTGGACGTCGGCGCGTGGGAGGACGTCGCCCGCGGGCGCGCCAGGCTGGTCGGGCTGTTCAAGCCTCCGTACTGAGCCGGCCAACTGGGTCGGTGACCGGCCGGATCAGTCCGCGCCGCGATCGTCGCGTTGGTGCAGGGCACCGGTCAGGGAACGGAACGGCGCGGTGATCCGCCAGCTTCCCGACGACCAGATCCTTTCGATCTCGTCCATGAGCCGGTCGGAGCGCTGCTGCCACACGTCACGTTCCTCGCGCACACCGTCATACTGTTCCTGCATCGATGCCAGCGCGGCGTTGAGCCTGGTCGCGTCGTCATCCAATCGATGGATGTGGGCGAGCCGATCGTCGCAGACCTCGATGAGGTGACGATGGGCGTCGATCAGCTCGTGATGGCTCGTGATCAGGCCCTGATGCTCGGCCGCCAGCTCGGCGTGGGTCCGGGCCACGGCGGCCAGGCGGAAGTCTCTTTCGGCGAGATCGCGCTGCACGTCCAGGACGCCGACCGACCTGCGGGACATCTGGCCGAGTTCGACAGGGCCGAGCTTCGGATGGGGACCCTCGAGGGACCTGAGCCGGGCCGCCAGCTCGAGCTGGCCTGGCTGCAGGTACTGGTCACCGTCGTCGTCCCCGAAATGCGAGAGCTCCGGCTCGACGGCAGAGGATGCAGCGTCCACGTCCCACCCATCGGCGAGGACGACGCCGGTCTCCTCGAGCCAGGCCGCTAGCTCCTTGCAGATGCCGCGAGGCTCTCGGAGGAGGGCCTCATTGCTGGTGATGTACACCGGAAGTCCCTCCATCCCCTCGAGCGCTTCGCGGTTGTAGTGTTCCCACAGCGCGAGGCCATGGACGATGCTGAGCCCGTCGCGCTCGTGCAGCGAGCGCGCGACGGCCATCGGCGAGCGCCAGATGAGTGCGGCGACAAGGGGTTCAGTGAACAGCCGCCGCCAGTACGGGAGGAGGAGGCAGTTGCGGGGGTCCTTCCAGACGTTCGGCCCGGCCCCGGCGAAGATCCGGGCCAGCGACGCCCGGGCGTCCTGGTCGCAGCCGGCGGCCCGCGCCTGCGACTCCCATCCCGCGGCCAGATCAGGGGGTGCACGCCACGTCCCGCCCAGCACCTCGAGCACGGAGTCGTTGAGCGCCGTGAGCTCCGTGCTCTCGAAGTGGGCCGGATTGCCCGCCGTACTGGCCATCAGGTCGTGCTGCGGCGGAAGGGACAGGCCCAGTCCGGCGACGGCGCCGGCGAGTGCGGAGGTCCCGCTCCGGTGCATGCCGAGCACGACGACCAACGGCACCCCGCTCGGAGTGCCGGGGCCGGTCGAGGATGGCAAGGAGGTCACTCCCCGGTGCCTGCGGTGTGGACGGGTATCGCGATCGTGGTCAAAGAGTGCGCAGGATGGCCGCGTCGCCCTGACCGCCGCCACCGCACAGGCTCACCGCAGCCGTGCCGCCGCCCCGGCGCTTCAACTCGAGGAGTGAGGTCAGTGCCACTCGGGTGCCTGACATGCCCACCGGATGGCCGAGGGCGATGGCGCCGCCGTTGACGTTGACCACGTCCTCGCCGATCCCCAGGTCCTCGGCGGAGGCCAGGCCCACCGCGGCAAAGGCCTCGTTGATCTCGAAGACGTCGATGTCGCCGGTGACGAGGCCGGCCTTGGCCAGGGCCACCGATATGGCGTGTGAGGGCTGGTGGAGAAGGGACGGGCTCGGGCCGGCCACCTGGCCATAGCTGATCAGCTCACCGAGAGGTGCGAGCCCCAACTCCTCGGCCTTGGCTTTGGACATGACGACGACCGCCGCTCCGCCGTCGGAGATCTGGGAGGCGTTGCCGGCTGTGATGGTGCCGCCCTTGTCGAAGGCCGAGCGCAGTTTGCCCAGTGACTCGGCGGTCGTCTCGGGGCGGACACCCTCGTCGGTGTCGACCACCAGAGGGTCGCCCTTGCGCTGGGGCATGCTGACCGCGACGATCTCCTCGGCGAACTTGCCGTCCTTGATGGCCGCGGCGGCACGCTCGTGGGAGAGTGCGCTGAAGGCATCCTGTCGTTCGCGGGACACGCCGTCGGCGCCGTTGTAGCGCTCGGTCCCGAGCCCCATGGCGCAGTCGTCGAACGAACAGAACAGGCCGTCGTACATCATCGAGTCGACCAGTGCGCCGTCCCCGATCCGGTAACCGGTCCGCGCTCCCGGCAGAAGGTAGGGGGCCTGGGACATCGACTCCATGCCCCCGGCGACCACGATGTCGGCCTCACCGGCGTTGATCATCAAGTCGGCCAGGTAGATGGCGTTGAGACCGGACAGGCACACCTTGTTGACCGTGGTGGCGGCCACGTCCATCGGGATCCCCCCCTTGACCGCGGCCTGGCGGGCGGTGATCTGTCCGGCGCCTGCCTGCAGCACCTGGCCCATGAACACGTAGTCGACCTGCTCGGGCTTGATACCGGCCCGCGCGAGGGCGCCTGCGATGGCGAAGCCGCCCAGATCCGTGGCCGAAAAGGAACCGAGGGCCCCGGAGAGCTTGCCGATCGGGGTGCGGGCTCCTGCGACGATGACGGTTCCGGGCATGACGACCTCCGAGGCCTGCTGGCCAACTAAGGCGGCGTTCCCCCCAAGGGCCCGCCACGATGACAGGCCACCATGATACGACCTCGCCCGGAGGTCCGACCACACGGCGGGGTTCGTCCGCCAGGGCGAGCATGCGACCTGGCTCCGGGCCACCCCGGCGGGGCGGTTTCGGACTCGCCCGGAGCCCGGCACGAGGTGGCCCCCGCCCATCACCCATCGGCCAGGCTCCGCCCGCGGCGCGCGGGCTATCCTCCCATCCCATGCAGGAGTTCCTCTCAGCCATCCGGTCCGACGCTGCCGGCGAGGAGATCGCGGCACTCCCACTGCCCGATACCTATCGGGCCGCCTACGTGCGTCGTGACGAGATCGCGATGTTCGATGGTCTCGAATCGTCGGACAAGGACCCGAGAAAGTCGCTCCATGTGGGTGACATCGCGGTGCCCGAGTTGGCCCCCGACGAGGCGTATGTAGCGGTGATGGCCAGCGCCATCAACTTCAACACGGTCTGGACCTCGATCTTCGAGCCGCTGCCCACTTTCGGCTTCCTCGACCGGCTGGGCAAGGAGAGCAGCTGGGGCGCTCGTCACGCGCTCGACTACCACGTGGTCGGCTCGGACGCAGCGGGCGTCGTGCTGCGTACCGGGTCGGCGGTTCGCAACTGGAAGCCCGGCGACAAGGTCACCGTCCACTGCAACTACGTCGACGACCAGAGTCCCAGCGCGCACGATGACTCGATCCTGGCCGACAACCAGCGCATCTGGGGATTCGAGACCAACTTCGGCGGCCTGGCCGACCTTGCCGTCGTCAAGGCCAACCAGCTGATGCCCAAACCCAGACACCTGACGTGGGAGGAGGCGGCCGCCAATGCGCTGTGCAACTCCACCTCCTACCGGATGCTCGTCTCCGACAACGGTGCTCATATGCAGCAAGGAGACAAGGTCCTGGTGTGGGGCGCGTCGGGCGGGTTGGGGGCCTACGCCGTCCAGTACGTCCTCAACGGCGGCGGCACCCCGGTCGGCGTGGTGTCCTCGCCGGAAAAGGTCGGGTTGCTCCACGAACTGGGGGTCGAAGCGGTCATCGATCGCAAGGCCTCCAACTACCGCTTCTGGAAAGACGAGCACACCCAGGACGAGTCCGAGTGGCGCCGGCTGGGCAAGGAGATCCGGGGCCTGGTCGGTGACGACGTCGACATCGTGTTCGAGCACCCCGGGCGCCAGACCATGGGAGCGTCGGTGTTCGCGGCCAAGCGGGGCGGCACCATCATGACCTGCGCCGCCACCTCGGGCTACATGATCGAGTACGACAACCGGCATCTGTGGATGAAGCTCAAGACCATCAAAGGTTCTCACTTCGCCAACTACCGCGAGGCATGGGACGCAAACCAACTGGTCTGCGAGGGGAAGATCCTGCCGGCGCTCTCAGCGGTCTACTCCTTGGAGGACGTGGGTGATGCCGCCTACCAGGTCCACCAGAACCTCCACGAAGGCAAGATCGGCGTGCTGTGCCTCGCTCCGGAGGAGGGTCTCGGGATCGACGACCCCGGGTTCCGCTCCGAAGTGGGCGAGGATCGGATCACGCTGTTCCGGAGGCACGGGGCATGACGGCGCCGTTGCTGACCGAAATCGATCATGTCGCGATCGCCGTTCAGGACCTCGACTCGGCGATCGCCTACTACGGAGAGACGTTCGGGGCCACGGTGGCCCACCGCGAGCGCATCGATTCCGACGGCGTCGAGGAGGCGCTCTTGAAGGTGGCGGACAGCTACATCCAGCTGTTGACCCCCACCGACGAGGATTCGCCGGTGGCCAAGTACCTCGAGAAGAAGGGGGAAGGCATCCATCACGTCGGGTACCGGGTGGATGATTGCGCCGCAGCGCTCCAGTCGGTGAAGGATCACGGTGGTCAGGTGATCGATGTGGTCCCACGCCGAGGGTCGCGGGGGACGACCGTGGCGTTCGTTCACCCACGAGGTGCGTTCGGCACGTTGATCGAACTCGTCGAAGAGTAGAAGGGTAGGAGGTCACCTCGATGGACACCGTCACCTCGGCACGTGGGGCAACTCCGGCAGCACCCGAGGGTGACGAACTCCACGAACACCCCGTTCCGATCTCGCACCCCGTGTCGACCCAGGTCAACCGCGCGAACCAGACCCCAGGTGCTCCGGTCGTCGCCACGTCGGCACGTCCCGTCCCGGCCATCTCCGTCCCCGCTGACCCCTCGGCCGACGCGGACGCGCCGCCCCCGCCGAAACGGGTCTTCGCAGTGAACGCGGGCACTGGCCGAACTGCCGCCGAGCACGCCCCACCGGCAACCGACGGGTCCGAAGTGCCCGAACAGCTGCCGGTTGCCGAAGGACCGGGCGGCTATGACAAGGGGTTCGCCCCAGGAGTCGCGGCAAAGCTGCGCTCCTACGTCTACCTCTTGCTCGACCCCCGTACCGGCCGAGCCTTCTGCGTGGGCCGGGGCCGGGGCGACCGCTGCTTCCGCCACGTCAGGGCGGCGCGACTCACCTCCGACCGCGCCGCCGAGGCCGGCCAACGCCCGAAGTACCCGATGCTGGAACGGATCCGGGAAGTCGAGTCCGATGGCCGGTCGGTGCGGATCGACATCCTGCGTCACGGATTGAGCGCGGCCGAGGCCTTGCTGGTCGAGGCCGCCGCGGGCGAGGCCCTGGGGCTGGAGATCGATCCGGAGCTGGGCAGCCAGCGCCACCCGACCACCGACACGAGCTCACTGTTGGCCAAACGGGCCAAATTCAAACGAGGGCACCAGGTGGTGCTGTTGCGAGCAGGGGGATCCGGCGGCGATCCTTCGTACGAGCCGGCCCGGCACGGGTGGCGCATCGGACGACGGTGGACCGACCTCGACTCACCACGTTCGCCACGGTGGGCGGTCATCGTCGTGGGTGATCTGGTCGCCGCCGTCTACCGGATCCAAAGGTGGGAGCCGACCGGCGGCTCCGGGGGGACCGCCGACACGTCCCACGGGGCGGGGCGCCCGGCCGATCGCCACTCATTCGTGGGAACGCGTGACGCCGAGTTGGAGCGCCGCTACGCGGGCAAGAGCGTCGCCGCGCACTGGGGAGCCGGTTCGCAGAGCCCGGTCACCTACGTCTGGTGCGGACCCCACTGGGTGAACACGGCCCACTGAGCCCCGGCGCCGGCCGGGGCAGGGAACCGACAGGGGCGCGTACGCCGTCCGGTACCGGAGCCGACCCCCATCGACAGGTCCGGTAGCCTCAGGGACCATGGATCACCCGATGACCCAACGACTCGAAGAACTGGCAGAACGCCGCGAGCTGGCTCGCAACGCGGGCTCGCCCCGGGCGGTGGCGAAGCAGCATGCCAAGGGCAAGCTGACCGCTCGCGAGCGCATCGAGTACCTGCTCGATGACGGTTCCTTCCAAGAGCTGGACATGCTGGCCCGCCACCGGGCGCACGGCATGGGGCTCGAGGAGAATCGCCCGTACACCGACGGCGTGATCACCGGGTTCGGGACCATCGACGGCCGCCGGGTCTGCGTGTTCAGTCAGGATTTCACCGTCTTCGGCGGGGCGTTGGGAGAGGTCTTCGCCGAAAAGATCCACAAGGTTATGGACCTTGCCTTGTCGATCGGGGTGCCGATGATCGGGCTCAACGACGGGGCTGGCGCCCGCATCCAAGAGGGCGTCGTCTCGTTGCACTCCTACGGGGGCATCTTCCATCGCAATGCACAGGCATCGGGGGTCATCCCCCAGATCAGCGTGATTCTCGGTCCCTGCGCCGGCGGCGCCGTCTACAGCCCGGCGATGACCGACTTCATCTTCATGGTGCAGGGCACCAGTCACATGTTCATCACCGGACCCGATGTGGTCAAGACGGTGACCGGCGAGGACGTCACCCTCGAAGAGCTGGGCGGGGCCATGAGCCACGCCACCAAGTCCGGGGTGGCGGCATTCGTCTCTCCGGACGAGAAGACTTGCCTGGACGACGTCCGCTACCTCTTGAGCTTCCTGCCCTCCAACAACATGGAGGAGGCCCCACTGGTGGTGTCCGGTGACGACCCCGAGCGGCTCACACCCGAGCTGACCGAGCTCATGCCGGCGTCTCCCAATCAGCCCTACGACATGAAGAAGGTCGTCGAGGCCGTCGTCGACGACGGTGAGTTCTTCGAGGTCAACCACCACTGGGCGATGAACCTGGTCTGCGGCTTCGCCCGCATCGACGGCAGGTCGGTGGGCATCGTCGGCAACCAGCCCCAGATGCTGGCCGGGGTGCTCAACATCGATGCCTCGGAGAAGGGTGCACGTTTCGTCCGCACCTGCGACGCCTTCAACATCCCGTTGATCACCTTCGTGGACGTGCCCGGCTTCATGCCAGGCACCGATCAGGAGTACGGCGGCATCATCCGCCACGGTGCCAAGTTGCTCTACGCCTACTGCGAGTCCACCGTTCCCCGGGTGCAGATCATCACACGTAAGGCCTACGGCGGTGCCTATGTGGTGATGAACTCCAAGTCGATCGGCGCCGACCTGGCCTACGCGTGGCCGTCGGCCGAGTTGGCGGTGATGGGCCCCGAAGGAGCCGTCGAGATCGTGTACCGACGCGACCTGGCCGAGGCGGCAGACCCCGTGGGTCGTCGGAAGGAGCTGGTCGAGGAGTACACCGAACGCTATGCCAATCCGTATGCCGCCGCCGAGCGTGGCTACGTCGACGATGTGATCGACCCGGCGGAGACCCGGAGGGTTCTGGTCCGGAGCCTCGACCTCCTGGTGTCCAAGCGGGAGGACCTGCCCAAGCGCAAGCACGGGAACATGCCGCTGTGACGCCCCGTGGTGAGGTCGACGCCGAGGTGATCGCGGTGCTGGCCGCCGCCGCCGATCAGGTGTGGCCGCGGCCGCCGGTGGCGTCGCCCGACCAGGCGGGCAGGCCCCCGGCGTGGAGGTTCAGCGGTCGATGGTGGTCGAGGCCGGTCGCCACCCGCCGCGATCGCCCACAAGCAAGGGGCTGAGCCCACCGGACCGTTCAGGTGGCGTCGGTGACGTGGTCGATGAGCCGTTCGACCGCCCCCACCAGCGCCGGCTCCAGGTCGGCATAGGTCCGTACGGACGAAAGTATCCGGCGCCAGGTGGTCGGCGGGTCGCCGAACCCCAGCACCTCGCACACGCCCGTCTTCCAGTCGACGCCCCTGGGGATGTGCGGCCACTCCCGGATGCCGAGCGCCGTGGGCCTGACGGCTTGCCAGACGTCCACGAAGGGAGTGCCGGTGATCAGCACGTCTCGTTGGCGGAGGCCGGCGGCGATCCGCGCCTCCTTGCTCCCCTCGACGAGGTGGTCGACCAGCACGCCGAGCCGACGGGCGGGACCGGGCCGGAACTGCCCGATGGCGCCGCCGAGGTTGTCGATGCCGTCCAACCGCTCCACCACAACACCCTCGATGCGGAGGTCGTCGCTCCCACACCCGCTCGACCAGTTCGGCGTCGTGCACCCCCTCCACCCACAGCCGCCCGGCCCGGGCGACGCGCACGGGGGCGTCGGACACGGCCACCGATCCCGAGGCGGTGATGCCGGACGGCATGCTTCACTTGGCCCGGCCACCTGCGAGGGGCGCCGGCCGGACGAGGCTGACCGCTTTCCCCTCGACCGTGAACGCCCCCGGCGCCAGGCGGAAGACCCGGTCCAGCCCGGTCCGGCCCCGGATCTCGACGCCACCACCCTCGACCCGCACCAGGGTGCCGCTGAACCCGCTCGCCCGGTGGGAGAGGGCCAGTCCGGCCGATGCCGGGACGGTGGGGTAGACCTTGGCCAGCCTGTCCTCGGGTGAGGCGTCGATCGGGCCGGAGAGGATGCCGGCCATGGTGTTGCGGCGAGCGGACACGTCGGGAACCTATCCGCCGCCGGAGGTCAGGGGGTGGAGGTCACGCCCGGTTGATCCCGCCGCCGGCTCGCGTCTCGTGCCGCGCACGTTCTCAGCCCACTTGTGCGGCCCGGCGCTCCTCCACCAGTCCCACCAGGTCGTCCATGATGAGGCCGATCTCGAAGTCCTTGGGGGTGTAGACGCGAGCCACGCCTTTGCCGAGCAGGATCTCTGCGTCCTCGGGGGGGATGATCCCGCCGACAACCACCGGGACATCGACCCCGGCCGCCCGCAACCGGTCGACCACCTCGGGAACCAGTTCGAGATGGCTGCCCGACAGGATGGAGATGCCGACCACATCCACATCCTCGTCCCGGGCGGCGGCGGCGATCTCCGCCGGCGACAGGCGGATGCCCTGGTAGACGACCTCGAATCCGGCATCGCGGGCCGCCACCGCGATCTGCTCGGCCCCGTTGGAGTGTCCGTCGAGACCTGGTTTGGCCACCAGCAGCTTCGGTGGCCCACCCGAGTGCTGGGCCAGGGCCTTGGAGCGGCTCAGCACGGCCCGGAACTCGTTGCCCCGATGGCCGACGCCGCCGCGCACCCCGGTGGGGGCCCGGTACTCACCGAACACCTCACGAAGGGTGCCTGCCCATTCGCCGGTGGTCCCCCCGGCATGGGCCAGGGCGATGGTGGCTGGCATGACGTTGTCCCCTCCCTCTGCCGCCCGGCGGAGGTCGTCGAGCGCCCGCTGGACCGCATCGGTGTCCCGGGCCGATCGCCACGCCTCGACGTCGGCGCGCAGCTCGGACTCGACAGCCGGGTCCACCCTCAGGATGGAACCACCGGAGGCCATGCCGTCGGTGCCCTGGGGGGCCAGGGGCGACTCCGCGGTCTCGGTGAAGCAGTTGACCCCGACCACCTGGAGATCGCCGGTCTCGATGCGCCGCACCCGCTCGGCCTGGCTGCCCACCAGGCGGGCCTTGAGCTCATCGATCGCCTCGAAGGCACCGCCCAGCGCCAGGACGTCCTCGAGCTCGGCCCAAGACACCTCGGCCACCTCGGCCGTCTTCGCCTCGATGACCACCGAGCCGTCGAAGATGTCCCCGTACTCGAGGAGGTCGGACTCGAAGGCCAGTATCTGCTGGATACGCAGCGACCACTGCTGGTCCCACGGCCGGGGAAGTCCGAGCGCCTCGTTCCACGCCGGGAGCTGGAGCGCCCGTGCCCTCGCTCGCTTGGACAGTGTGACCCCGAGGGTCTCGAGGACGATCCTCGGGACGTTGTTCTCCGGTTGTGCCTCGGTGAGGCCGAGCGAGTTGACCTGCACGCCATAGCGGAACCTGCGGAGTTTCGGATCGGTCACTCCGTAGCGCTCGGCGCACACGCGTTCCCACAGCGCGGTGAAGGCCCGCATCTTGCAGGTCTCCTCCACGAAGCGCACGCCGGCGTTGACGAAGAACGAGATCCGGCCGACCACCGAGGGGAACTCCTCCTCGGGGATCTGCCCCGACTCGCGTACCGCATCGAGGACTCCGATGGCCGTAGCCAGGGCGAAGGCGACCTCCTGGGAGGGAGTGGCCCCTGCCTCTTGCAAGTGGTAGCTGCACACGTTGATCGGGTTCCACTTGGGGACGTGGCGCACGGTGTAGGCGATGGTGTCCACGGTCAGCCGCCGGCTGGGGATCGGGGGGAAGATGAAGGTTCCCCGCGACAGGTACTCCTTGACGATGTCGTTCTGGGTGGTGCCGGACAGCACCGCGGGATCGACGCCGTGGTCCTGGGCGTTGGCGATGTAGAGGCCGAGGAGCCAGGCGGCGGTGGCGTTGATGGTCATCGACGTGTTCATCGACTCGACCGGAATCCGATCGAGCAACTGGGACATGTGGCCGAGGTGGACGACGGGTACGCCCACTTTGCCCACCTCTCCGGCCGCCTCGGGTGCATCCGGGTCGTAGCCGATCTGGGTGGGCAGGTCGAAGGCGATCGACAGCCCGGTCTGGCCCTTGGCCAGGTTGGTCCGGTAGAGCTCGTTCGACGCCGTTGCAGTCGAGTGGCCCGAGTAGGTGCGCATCACCCACGGCTTGTCCCGCACCGGGGCCGGGCGCCCTGCCTGCTCGGCCGGCATTCGGGGGTCTTGTGCGTGATCCACGTCGCTCATTCCTCCATTGTGGCCCCGCTCGAGCGCTCGGGAAACCGCGCTGCTCCAGTCGCCTGCCCCCGATGGGCGACCCGGGCGCCAGGTGGGTCGAAGGGTCCGGCGGCTACTTCCGGTAGTCGAGGAAGCCGTGTCCAGACTTCCGGCCGAGCTGCTCGCCCGTCACCATCCGGCGCAACAGCGGCACTGCCGCGTAGTTCGGGTCGCGGAACTCCTCGTAGAGGGCATCGAGGATGGCGAGTGAGGTGTCGAGACCGACCAGGTCGAGCAGGGCGAACGGCCCCATCGGAAAGCCGCACCCACCTTTCATAGCCGTGTCGATGTCGGCGATCGACGCCACGCCCTGCTCGTAGAGCCGGATCGCGTTGTTCAGGTAGGGGAACAGCAGTGCGTTCACGATGAAACCGGCCTGGTCCTTGACTTCGACCGGCGTCTTGCCGCAGGCCTCGGCGAACTGGCGGGCGGCTGCCAGGGTCTCGTCGGAGGCGGTGAGTGGCCGCACCAGTTCCACCAGGGACATCACCGGGGCGGGATTGAAGAAGTGAACACCGCACACCTTGTCCGGCCGGCCGGTCTGCATGGCCAACTCGACGACGGGCAGGGTCGAGGTGTTGGTGGCCAGAATCGCGTGATCGTCGGTGATCCGATCGAGCTCGTTGAAGAGCTCCTTCTTGACCGCGAGGTCCTCGACGACCGATTCGATGACCAGATCGACGCCTTTGAGGGCGCCGAGGTCGGACGTGCCGGTGACCAGCGACAGGGCGTTGTCCCGCTCCTCTTCGGTCTTCTTGCCTTTCTCGACCTGTCGGTTCAGTGACTTCTCGAGGGCGGCAATGGTGGCGTCAGCAGTCGACTGGCTGCGCGACCTGAGCACCACTTCGAAGCCATGGACGGCCGCCGTCTCGGCGATGCCCGAGCCCATGATCCCCGACCCGACAATTCCCACGCGTGCGATTGACATGAAGAGTGATGCTAGCGGGGGGCCGGGGGCGACGCCGAAGGCAGCGCGGGACGACAGGGTGCGACGGCTGGCTCAGCGGCTCGGGGGCTCAGCGGCTGATCGACCGGACCCGCTTGGGGCTCCGGTCGACGAGAAGCCTCGGGGAGAACCGGTACGCGGCCCACACCGCCTTGGCGCGGCGCGGCGCCACGATGATCGGCCGGTTGAGGGCGACGTTGTCGAGCACGTCCCGGGCCAGGGACGCGGCCGGATAGGGCTTGCCGATCAGTTCGGTCAACAAGGCCCGGATGTCCGGCGTCGACGTTGCCGGGGGCAGGTCCGCCGGATTGCCCTTGTCCAGCAGGGGGGTCTCGATGACCCCGGGGCAGACCACGCTCACTCGCACGCCGTGCTTGGCGGCCTCCATCCTCAGCCCGACGCTGAGGCCGACCACCGCGTGCTTGGTGGTCGAGTACGGCACCAACAAGGGGCTGGGAACGAGGCCCGCGAGCGAGGCGGTGTTCACGATGTGGCCCCGTCCCCGTTCGATCATGCGGGGGTAGGCGGCGGCGACACCGTGGACGACACTCATGACATTGACGTCGAGAGCCCGTTGCCAGTGGGCGACCGAAAGGTCACTGACCTCACCCCCGACCGGGATCCCGGCGTTGTTGAACATGAAGTCCAGCCCGCCGTGCTCGGTCGCAAAGATGCCGACCGATTCGGCCACAGCGTCCGCATCGGTCACGTCGAGTGTCGCCGCGAGTGCACCGCCCTGGCTCTGCCCGCCTGAGCCACCGTGGCGCCGCAGATCAGCTGCCACCGCCTGGGCGCCTTCGCTGTCGATATCGGCCACCAGCACGGTGGCACCGCGGCGGACCAGCTCCGTGGCCAGGGCTTTCCCGATGCCGGAGGCCGCACCGGTCACGATGGCGGCTGCCCCGTCGAAGTGCGCCCGCTGCATGGCGGCCTTGTCGCTCGATCTCCCCATGGCTCTCCACTCCCCGTCCACTCTCGGTACAGCCGGCTCGGACGCCCGACACCCCCCCTGTGGGCCCAACGGACCAGGCCGGTGCCGTCCTCTCCCTGTTGCATGCGCTTGCCTTTACCCGACCCTACCGACACGATGGTGGCAATGAGCAATTCACCCGACCCCACCGATCTGCCGTCAGCGGGAAGCAGGGAGCCCCGCAAGGCACCAGAGAGCATCGCAGCCGCGGGCACGCCGGATGCGGTCGGCTCGCGACCTTCGCGGGTGTCCGGTGCGCGTAAGCGCGCCGTCCCCAAGGCCGCGGCCAAACCGTCGCAGGCCCGCCGACGTGGATCGACCCCCACGACAGCCCCGCTCGACCCACCCGCACCGGCCTTCGCGGCCGGCGGCCCCCAGTGGTCGCCGGACCGCCCCTGGCCCATGCGGGGCAGGGGCACCAGGGCGCTCTACAACCGTCGGATCCAACGCGTGCACGAGCGGTGGCCGCTGGTGACGCGGCTCGGCGCCGCCCTGCTGTCCCGTCCGGACCTGGTGCTCGGCCTGGTGGGCAAGCGCCCGCCGGTGGAGCGCGATGGGAGGGTGCTAAATCGGAGCATCCAGGCACTGCTCGAGGTGACCAATCGCCTCGAAGGGCTGTCCGACGGGCCGGGGAATGCGCAGCCTGCCCCGGACCCGGCTGTCCTCCGCGCGCAGCTCACCCGCATGGCGCGCGCCGCCATGCCCATCCGCACCGATGTCCATGTGGCCGGTCGGATCATCCCGGGGCCGGCCGGCGCTCCGCCGATACCGATCAGGGTCTACCGCCGCTACGGCGCCGGCATCGGGCCCGCCTCAGGACGACACGGTCGTCCTCCTGCCATCGTCTACTTCCACGGTGGAGGGTGGGTGACCGGCGACCTCGACTCCCACGATGGCTCGTGCCGCCTACTGGCCGCAGTGAGTGGGTGCATCGTCGTGGCCATCGGCTATCGGCTGGCACCCGAGGATCCGTTTCCCGCCGCCGTCGATGACGCTCTGGCCGCGTATGTGTGGGTCCACCGGCACAGCGCCGAGTTGGGGTGCGCCGCCGGCCAGGTCGGTGTCATGGGTGACAGCGCCGGGGGGAACCTTGCTGCCGTGGTGGCACTGGAGACCCGCAGTGGAGTCGGGTCCGCCGGCCCTGGGGTGCCGCCCCCTGTCGCCCAGGGGCTGATCTACCCGGCTGTCGATGCGCGACTCGATACCGCGTCGATGCGGACCATGTCCGAAGGCTTCTTCCTCACCTTCGAGGGAATGGAGTACTTCCGCCAGACCTACCTTCCCGAACGCGCCGATTGGGAGACGCCCAGGGCTTCCCCCTTGTTGGCCGATGACCACCATGGCCTGGCACCTGCCCTGATCGTGACCGCCGGGTTCGACCCGCTGCGGGATGATGGGGTCAACTACGCCGAAGCGTTGGCGAAGGCCGGCGTCGAGGTCGAGTACCGGTGCTACGACGACCAGGTCCACGGATTCTTCGGCATGGGACTGCTGACCGATTCGTTGGCCCTGGCCACCGAGGTGTGTGATGCGATGGGTCGCCTGATGCGCCGATCGGTGGCCGTCGACCAGTCGGCCTGATCCCACCACCACCGGGTCCGGAGCTCAGCCGGTCGAGTGCATCGCCGGCCGGCCCGCTCCCGGCCCACAGGTTGACCTCTACAGTTGCGTCATGGAACCGGCTCCCGGAATGCTCGCACTGGTCGGCGGCGGTGAGTGGCAGGAGGGTTGCTCGTTCGACGCGGAGTTTCTGGCGGCTTCAGGATCCGACGAGGTGGTGGTGTTGCCGACGGCAGCTGCCTACGAGCACCCCGAACGTCTGGTGGTCGCGGCCGGCGAGTGGTTCAGGCCGATGGGGGGACGGGTCGAGGGATTGATGGTCCTGTCCCGCGCGGA
The DNA here is from genome assembly GCA_017883135.1 of Acidimicrobiales bacterium. Classification (GTDB taxonomy): domain Bacteria; phylum Actinomycetota; class Acidimicrobiia; order Acidimicrobiales; family RAAP-2; genus Bog-756. Next base: position 23,965 of record JADGOE010000001.1, on the reverse strand, counting down.
CGCCGAGGACGACGGCGCTGCATCGGTGATGCGGAATGCCCGCTTCATCTACCTGAGTGGCAGCTCGCCCATGCACCTGCGGAGCGTGTTGAAGAACTCCAAGGTGTGGGCGGCGTTGGTCGAGGCATGGAAGGGCGGCGCGGCGGTGGTGGGCTCGTCGGGCGCTGCGATGGCCCTTACCGATCCGATGGTCGACGCCCGAGGCGGGGGCCTCACCATCGGGCTGGGGCTGCTCAGCGGCCTGGCGGTGGTGCCCCACTTCGGCGATACCCATGAGGACGAGCACGGCGAAAAGCTGCACCGTTCCGTGCTGCTGGCGCCGGCCGGCACGCCGGTAGCCGGCATTCCCGAGCGGACCGCACTGATCCGCGACCCAAGCGGGCAGTGGAGGTCCGCCGGTGTCGGATCGGTGGCCATCTACGTGGACGGCGCCCGGGCAGAGGCCGGGCTGGGCGCGCTGCCCTCTTGAGCACCTTTCGGCGTGCCCAACCGGGTCGGGCTCAGTCAGACTCGGTGATGGTCACCGAGTCGATGACCACCTTCTCCGAGGGAGTGCCTGACCTGCTGCCCGCCGACTCGATGGCCTTGACCACCTCGAGCCCCTTCACCACCTTGCCGAACAGCGAGTAGCTCGGCGGGAGGGCGGCGCCATCGGGCCCGCTCACGATGAAGAACTGGCTTCCGTTGGTGTTGGGGCCGGCGTTGGCCATGGCCAACGAGCCGATCTCGTAGCGGCCGGGGGCGGGCAATTCGTCGTCGAACTTGTAGCCGGGGCCGCCCCGCCCCGATCCTTCGGGGTCGCCGCCCTGCAGCATGAAGCCCGGGATGATCCGGTGGAAGCCGATCCCGTCGTAGTAGTGCCACCGGGCCAGGAACACGAAGTTGTTGACCGTCTTGGGCGCGGCGATCGGATCCAGCGCGATGGTCATGGTGCCTTTGGTGGTCACCACCTCTGCGGTGAGGCGCTTCTCCGGGTCGACGACCATCGGTGGCGGTCCGTCGAAGCGCTGGGTCTTCGGGCTCGAGCCGTCTGCAGCCGGGATCTCTGGGGCCATGGCACCTACTCCTCGTGTCGTGTGCGGCGGGATGGGTCGTGTGGCGGAATTCGATGGCGGGCCGGTTGGGGCCGGTGGCGGTGAGGACCCGGTCAGGACGCGGCGACCGTCACCGACACCATTCGGTGGAGGGTGGCCGGTGTTCCGGTGCTGCTGGTGGGAGCTGATCCGGCCGCATTGATCTTGTTGACCACATCCATGCCCGAGGTCACCTTTCCGAACAGGGTGTAGCTCGGCGCCAGGCTCTCCCCTTGCGCGCCGGCCACGATGAAGAACTGGCTGCCGTTGGTGCTCGGCCCCGAGTTGGCCATCGCCACCGAGCCCAGCGGGTACTGCGGGGTGGCCGCTTTGGGTAGCTCATCGGCGAACTGGTAGCCGGGCCCGCCACTCCCGGTGCCGGTGGGGTCGCCTGTCTGGTTCATGAAGGTCTGGATGACCCGCTGGAAGACGATGCAGTCGTAGAAGTGCTGGTTTGCCAGAAACACGAAGCTGTTGACCGCCTTCGGTGCTGCCTTGGGGTTGAGCTGGATGGTGAACGGGCCGACGTCGGTGGTGACGGTCGCCGTGTAGGTCTTCGACGCGTCGACGGTTATCGGCGGGTACGACGGGTAGGAGGGCTTGTTGAGGGTGGCGGTGAAGTTGGCCGGGCAGCCGGCCGATGTGGTGATGGCGCTCGGCGCCTTGTTGCCCGACCCTCCGGGCGGCGACGGCCTAGTGGTGGTCGAGGAGCGAGAGGTGGTCGAGGTGGAGGTGGTGGTGGCGGTCGACTTCTTCCCGGGTTTGAAGATCAGATAGGAGATGCCGACCACGATGGCGGCCACCACCACGATGGTGATGGTGCGCCGAAGGGTCTGCTTGCGCTTCTGGACCTTCTGCTCGGCGGCCAGTCGGGCTTGCCGGCCGGCCTTCTGGCGTTGACGTTTCTCGGTGGCCACGGGGGATCAGGGTAGTCGCTCCCCACCGGGTCGCCGGCGTCGCCCGCCCCGTCGTCACCGGGAGCCCCGGACTGCTCCCTGTAGCCTTGACCACCATGTCTCTGGTGGTGCAGAAGTTCGGTGGAACGTCGGTGGCCGATGCCGACCGCATCCGTGCCGTTGCCGACCATGTTGCCCGCACCCGCCGTTCGGGCCACGAGGTCGTCGTGGTGGTCAGCGCCATGGGCAAGACGACCGATCAGTTGATCAGGCTGGCCGCTGATGTCAGCACCGTCCAACCGACCCGTGAGGTCGACATGCTGCTGAGTGCAGGCGAGCGGATCACCATGTCCCTGCTCTGCATGGCCCTGGCCGATCTCGGCGTGGAGGCGACCTCCTACACCGGCAGCCAGGCCGGCATCATCACCGATGCCGTCCACACTAAGGCCAAGATCGTGGAGATCCGTGCTGACCGGCTGCGGGCCACTCTGGGCGGCGGCGGCGTGCCGGTGGTCGCGGGGTTCCAGGGGATGTCGGTCGAACGGGACATCACCACCCTCGGGCGCGGCGGGTCGGACACCACTGCGGTGGCGTTGGCCGCAGTGCTGGCTGCCGAAGTCTGCGAGATCTACACCGATGTGACCGGTGTGTTCAGCGCCGACCCGCGCATCGTGCCCGAGGCCCGCAGATTGGCTCGCATCAGCTACGAGGAGATGCTCGAGATCGCCGCCAGCGGGGGCCGGGTACTGTCCCTGCGGTCGGTGGAGTTCGCCCGCAATCACCATGTGCCGCTCCATGTGCGCTCGGCATTCACGTGGGAGCCCGGGACGTGGGTCGACGAGGAGGATGCAACCATGGAACAGGCAGTCGTGACCGCGGTCACCCACGATGCGTCGGAGGCCAAGGTCACCGTCATCGGGGTGCCCGATCGCCCCGGCCTGGCCGCCCGGCTGTTCCGGAGCCTGGCCGAGCGAAATGTCAATGTCGACATGATCGTGCAGAACACGTCGGTTCACGGGACGACCGACATCTCCTTTACCGTCCCCGGGTACGACCTGGCCGTGAGCACCGAGGTCTGTGAGGGGCTGGTTACCGAGCTGGGCGCCGCCGGGGTGACCAGCGACGCCGACGTGGCCAGGGTGTCACTGGTCGGGGCAGGTATGAAGACCCACCCGGGCGTGACTGCGCTCACTTTCGAGACGCTGGCGGCCCTCGGGATCAATATCGAGATGATCTCCACCTCCTCGATCCGGATCTCGTGCATGGTGCGTGCTGCGGCGGCAGAAGATGCGGTGCGTGCGCTCCACGCGGCCTTCGAACTGGCCTGACCGACCGGGTCGGTCGCCAGCTGTCTCCGATCCTGGTGGTCGGGCCGCGTACCACTCGTAGACTGGACAGCATGCGAGTGGGAGTTGTGGGTGCGACCGGGCAGGTGGGGGCAGTGATGCGGGCCATCCTCGTCGAGCGGGACTTCCCGCTCGACGAGTTGAGGTTGTTTGCGTCACACCGCTCGGCCGGCCGCCGACTGCCCTTCCGGGGCGACGACGTGATCGTCGAGGATGCGGCCACCGCCGACGTGGCCGGTCTCGACATCGCTCTGTTCTCGAGCGGTGCTGCTGCCTCGCGGGAGCTGGCCCCCAGGTTTGCCGGTGCGGGTGCCATCGTGGTCGACAACTCGTCGGCCTGGCGGATGGACCCGGTCGTCCCGCTGGTGGTCCCCGAGGTCAACGCGAGCGCCCTCGGATCGATCCCCACGGGCATCGTGGCCAATCCGAACTGCACCACCATGGTGGCCATGCCGGTGCTCAAGCCCTTGCACGACGCGGCCGGCCTCCGGCGGTTGGTCGTCTCCACCTATCAGGCGGTCTCCGGCTCGGGATTGGCCGGGGTGGCCGAACTGGAGGGGCAGCTGTTGAAGACGGTGGACCAGGCTGCCGCCCTCACCTTTGACGGGGCAGCGGTGGAGTTTCCGCCGGCCACCACGTTCCCCGACACCATCGCGCACAACGTGATCCCGATGGCCGGCCGACTGGTGGGCGACGGCTCCGGAGAGACCAACGAGGAGCAGAAGTTCGGGGACGAGAGCCGGAAGATCCTGGAGATCCCGGGTTTGGCGGTCAGCTGCACCTGTGTCCGGGTGCCCGTCTTCACGGGCCACTCACTGGCAATCGTGGCCGAGTTCGGGTCGGCACTGAGCCCTGACGAGGCGACCCGGCTGCTCTCGAGGTCACCGGGCGTGCAACTGTCCGACGTTCCCACCCCGCTTCGGGCCGCGGGAAGTGACCCCTCTTTGGTGGGCCGCATCCGGGTCGCGGAGGGGGCCGATCACGGTTTGGCCCTGTTCGTCAGCGGCGACAACCTGCGCAAGGGAGCCGCGCTCAACGCGGTCCAGATCGCCGAGACGCTGGTCTCGCTGGGGATCGTCGGCTGACCCTGACCGCGAGGCCCGCGTTCCAGCTGGAGCGCGGGTCTACAGCACCTGGCCGGTGGACGGTGCCAGGACGGCGACCCGCTTGGCCAGATTCACGGCGTGGTCCCCGAAGCGTTCGTAGAATCGGGCCACCATGGCCAGCTCCACCGCCACCGGCAGGGGCATGGTTCCGGCCACCACCTCCATCGTCAGGCTGACATGGAGATCGTCCATCTCGTCGTCGAGGGTGTCCACCACCGAGGCCGCCATGGGCATCCGCTCCGCATAGGCGTCGGTCGTTGCTCGCCACATGTGGATTGCCACTTCACCCATGCGTTCGACCAGGCCCCTGCTCCGGGCTGACAGTTCGCCGCCCAGGCCGCGGGCGGCCCGCCGGGCCACGTGCTCGGCCAGATCCCCGTTCCGCTCGAGGTCGGGCAGCATCCTGATCACCGTGACCAGAAACCGCAGGTCGCTGGGAGAGGTGATGCCGGCCACGGTGAGCTGCTGGAGGGTGAGCTGCTCGATGTCGTGGTAGATGACGTCGACCACCTCGTCCCGATCGGCGAGGGCCTTTGCCGCTTCGCGGTCCCCCGAAAGGAGTGCGTCGGTAGCCCCGGACACGGATTCGCCGACCAGCGCGAACAGCTGGAGGACCATCCGGTCAATTCGCTCGAGGGGGCTGTCCACGTGGTTCACCGTATCCGCTACGGGGAGCGGGCCCTGCCGGTGCCGAGGGTGGTCGCCGCTCCTGTGGCCCGTCGCCCGTGGCCGGGCCGTCACCGACGAGGTCGGTCGCTGAGGAGGTCGGCCCCGTCGGACTCCTCCCCGACGATGACCCGCGGCCCCGATCCCCACGAGAGGTACCTCCACGACCAGTTCACGAGCACGACGGCCTTGTTGCGGTACCCGACCAGGTAGAGCAGGTGGAGGCCGAGCCAGGCCAGCCACCCGAGGGTGCCCCGCACCACCGTGCCGTTGGGGAACTGGGCGATGGCCGCCCGGCGCCCGATGGTCGCCATGATCCCCTTGTCCCGATAGTGGAACGGCGCGGTCGGCCGATCCTCGACCTGATTGAGGATCTGGCGGGCTGCGTGTCCGCCCGACTGGATGGCCACCTGGGCCACTTGGGGGCAGATCCGATCGGCCTCGGACGGTCCGTCCCTCCACGGAACGGCTGCCGCATCACCGACGGCATAGGCCCCTTCGTGCTCGGTGAGCGAGAGGTCCGGGTTCACCAGCAGGCGGCCGTTCGGGCCGACGGCGGCGGCCAGACGCGAGGCGACGGTGCCTTCGACGGTCACCCCTCCGGCCCATACGACGGTCCGTGTCGGAATCCGGGTGCCGTCGTCGAGCTCCACCCCGGAGGCAGAGACCGACCTCACCATGTGGCCGAGCTCGAGCTCCACCCCACGGCCCTCGAGGGTGAGCGCGGCGTAGGAGGCCGCCGACTCTTTGAAGGGGACGAGCAGCCTGTCTAGCCCGTCGACCACGATGATCCGACCGGAGGTGCGGTCGAATCGGAAGCCGTCGTGGCGCACGGCCACATCGAGCAACTCCGCAAGGGCCCCGGCCACCTCGACCCCAGTGGGTCCGCCCCCGACGACGACGAACGTGAGGGCACCGTCCGCGACCGAATCGGGATGGGCATCGACATCCTCGAGCCTGCGGAGCACGTGGTCCCGGAGGCTGCGTGCGTCGGTCAGGGTGTACAGGGGGTGGCTGTGCTCCGATGCTCCGGGTATCCCGAAGAACTTGGCGGTGGCGCCACTGGCGACGATGACCGAGTCGAAGGGCAGGGGGCTGGTGCCCGCAAGGGTGACCTCTCGGCGGACCCAGTCGACACCGGTGACCGAGGCGAATCGGAAGGTGACGTTGCCGGCACGACCAAAGATCATCCTGATCGGGTAGGCGACGTCGCCCGAGTCGAGGCCGGCGGTTGCCACCTCGTAGAGCAGTGGCTGGAACGTGTGGAAGTTGCGCTGGTCGACGATCGTCACCTCGACGGGCTTGCCGATCAGTGCCCTGGCCGCTGACAGCCCGCCGAATCCTGCGCCCACGATGACGACGCGATGCATGAGCCCATGGTGGCACACGGCCCTTTTGTCGGAGGTGCCCGGCTGCCCGGCTGCATCCGGTGCTCTCTCGGGTTGTCGCACCCACTCGGTACGCTTGGCCCCGAGGGTCCTCGGGGCCCCGAGGAGGACTCACCATGATCACCGGACTGATACTCGGCCTCGTCGCCGGCGCCGCCCTTGGTCTCGTGGTGGGCCTGTTGGTCCGTGCCAACCAGGTGACAGCGGCGCGGACCGCCGAGGCCCGCCTCGCCGATGCCCTCGACCGGGGTCGGCTCCTGACCGAGGAGCTCCAGAGCCTGCGAGCCCTCATGGCCACCGAGCAGCAGCAGGTGGTGTTCCACCGGTCCGAGGTGTCCCGGCTGGTCACGGAGCTCAACTATGAACGGGAGGCGGCGACGCAACGAGCCGCCGCATTCGACGAGGTCCGTGACCAACTGCTGGGGGAGTTCGCCCGCCTCTCCAGCGCGGCGCTTCAGCAGAACAATGAACAGTTCCTCCAGCTGGCCGACACCAAGCTCGGTGAGACCCGCCAAGCCGCCGAGGGGGAGCTGGCCAAGCGCCACCTGGCCATCGAGCAGCTGTTGAAGCCGATCGGCGAACAGTTGGGCAAGTACGAGGCGGGGATGCAGCGGCTCGAGGTCGAGCGCCAGCGGGCCTATACGACCCTCACTGAGCAGATGAAGCACCTCTCGAACTCGCACGACCAGCTGCACAAGGAGACCCGGAACCTGGTCACCGCCCTCCGATCACCCCAGACCCGCGGCCGCTGGGGGGAGCTGCAGTTGCGCCGAGTGGTCGAGATGGCCGGCATGCTCGAGCACTGCGACTTCGACGAGCAGGTCACGTCGGACGCCGACGGTGGCCGCATGCGCCCCGACATGGTGGTGCACCTCCCAGGAGGGAAGAACGTGGCGGTCGACGCCAAGGTCCCCATGCAGGCCTTCCTCGAGGCCAACGAGGCCGACGACGAATCCGTCCGCCGCACCCATCTGGCGAGCCACGGCCGCCAGATGAAGGCACACGTCGACGCTCTCGCAAAGAAGGAGTACTGGAAGCGGGTCGACCCCTCACCCGAGTTCGTTGTGGCGTTCATCCCCGGCGACCCGCTGCTGACCGCGGCGCTGGAGCACGAGCCGGGGCTGATGGAGCACGCGGTGGCCAATCACGTCCTGCTGGCTACGCCCACTTCGCTCATCGCGCTGCTGCGGGCGGTGGCCTACGGGTGGCAGCAGGACGCGCTGGCCGAAAACGCCCGCGAGGTGCAGCTGCTGGGAGCGGAGCTCTACCAGCGCCTGTCGGTATTGGGGGATCACGTCTCGGGCGTGGGCAAGGGGCTGAACAGCGCGGTGGCCGCCTACAACAAGGCGGTTGGATCGCTCGAAGGGCGTGTGCTGGTCACCGCCCGCCGATTCGTCGAGATGGGCGTGGTCCCGGCAGGGGAGAAGGAGCTGCCCCACCCCCCGTCGGTCGATGCCACCACCAGGGCGCTCCAGTCACTCGAATTGAGCCCACCGGCTCCGGACCTTCCGCTCCTCGGCGGCCCGGTGCCGGCGGTCGACCAGTCGGTCGGCGCGAGTACCGCAGACGATCGTGACTGACCGGCGTACCCCGACATCGGCCGCCGTGGTCGTCGCCCCCCGTGGCCATCGGCCGCCCTGGTCAATTGTGAGGAGTGTGACGATCTGATTGCAGTTCTCAGGTGATTCCAAGGTCCGGAGTGGTAAAACTACGTCGGGACCGGCGCTCCGCCCGTACGTCGAAGCAGGTGGGTTGGGCAGGGTTGCTGGAGCGAGAGGGAGGCAGAACATGGACATCCTGGTACTCGGCGGCGATGGCTATCTCGGCTGGCCGACAGCGCTCTACCTGTCACGCCGGGGTCACCGTGTAGGAGTCGTGGACAACTTCGCTCGACGTGGATACGACCTCGAGATGGGGGTCGACAGCCTGGTGCCCATCGTCAACCTCCAGCAACGCGTCCGCCGCTGGCACGAGATCTCCGACCTCGCCATCGACGTGTTCGTCGGGGACCTCACCGACGCGAGCTTTGTCAGCGAGACGCTCGCCTCCTTCAAGCCTGAGGCCGTCGTCCACTTCGCCGAGCAGCGATCGGCGCCGTACTCGATGATCGACCGCAAGCATGCGGTGTACACGCAGGTCAACAACGTGGCCGGCACACTCAACCTCCTGTATGCCATCGCCGAGCAGAACCGCGACATCCACCTCGTGAAGTTGGGGACGATGGGCGAGTACGGGACCCCCAACATCGACATCGAAGAGGGCTACATCGAGATCACCCATCGGGGCCGAACCGACGTGCTGCCCTATCCGAAGCAGCCCGGCTCCTTCTACCACCTGTCCAAAGTCCACGACAGTGCCAACATCATGTTCGCCTGCCGCATCTGGGGTATCAGGGCCACCGACCTCAACCAGGGGATCGTCTACGGGCATCAGACCGAGGAGACGGTGCTCCATCCGGATCTGGCCACCCGTTTCGACTACGACGGGGTCTTCGGCACCGTCCTCAACCGGTTCTGCGTCCAGGCGGTCACGGGCCATCCGCTGACCGTCTACGGCGCCGGCGGACAGACCCGGGGGATGCTCAACATCCTCGACACCCTGGCCTGTGTGGAGCTGGCCCTCCACCATCCCGCGGACCCGGGTGAGTTCCGGGTGTTCAACCAGTTCACCGAGTCCTTCTCCGTGCAGGAGATGGCCGAGCTCGTTGTGGCCGAATACTCCGGCGACGCAGTGATCGAGCACTCGCAGGATCCGCGGGTGGAGAAAGAGGACCACTACTACCGGGCAGCCCACACCAAGCTGCTCGACCTGGGGCTGAACCCCCATCTCCTGACCTCGTCGGTGATCCAGTCGATGCTTGCGGTGACCGACAAGTACAAGGCCGCTGTCGACCTGGCGGCCATCCGGCCCACGGTCGAGTGGCGGAGCACCGCCAGCGGTCTGGCCACCTCGGGAAGTGCGGGCGGGTCCGCCGGCACCTCGGGCGGGACCGAGGTGGATCCGCTGGCGTCGGTCAACTGACTGATCAGTAGGGCGCGCCTCTGCGCCGTGTCGGCTGCAAGGGTAGGCTTCGCCGCACCGGAGGGGCGCAGGGCCCGGGCCCGACCGGCAGCACTATCGTCGTCCGAATGCCGAGGGCCCGCCGCAGACGCCGCCGTTCTGCCGGACAGCGCGGATGGGGGAGGCCGATCCTGGTCGGCCTCGCTGCCGCGTTCACCTTGCTGGTGATCTTCGGATCGCTCATCGAGATCCACACCCAGTCCAGTGGTTACCGGACCTCGACGGACACCGGGTACGGCGCGTTGGTGTCTGGTGTGGTCGAGGCCTCGAACCGGACCGGAGCCGAGTTGGCGGCGCTGATGGGCACGGCCGCCCAGTTGCCCAACCAGCAGGTGCCCCATACGGCGCGGGCAGAGGTGCAGCAAGGCCTCGACCAGGCGGTCCTCGCCACGGCGCAGCAGGCATACCAGGCGGCCCACAGCGTGCCTCCGGTGCCCACCGGCGATGTGAGCAGCCGGCTCGACCGGGTGATGGACGACCGGGCCTCTGCCGTGTCGGGCCTGCGGTCCACCATCGACCAACTGCTGGGCATGGTCCCCCTACCGGTGAGCGGCGCGCCGGCCACCTCGGTGGCGGTCAGCTCGGCACCCCTGATCTCGATCAGCCAGGCGGCAAGTGCCATGACGGCAGAGGGGCTCCTCCTCCAAGGGGCAGATGACGGCTACCGGGAACTTCTGGCCTACCTCCGGCTGCATCGGATCCCTGTTCACCTGCCGAAGTCGTCCTGGGTGGGTGCGCCGGTCGACACGGCGGCGCTCGGCGCCGTCCAGCTAGGTGCGACCGCCTCGGCGCTGTCGGCATCGGTGGCCTTGATTCCCTTCCACCGGCTGGTGATCACCGCGGTCGGCCTGCGGCCTCCTGCGGTGGCCACCGGCGGCGCCGGCATCGTGGCCGACTCGTGCAGCGATCCTCAGTCACTCGTCCCGGGAGCGTCGCCCACCGTCCTACCCCCGACCACCTCGGTCAGCGCCGTCGTCACCGTGACCAACTGCGGCACGGTGCCCGAATCGGGGGTGGTGGTCACCAGTGTCCTGGCCGTCGCTGATCCCACCGGATCCGCACCGCCACCGGCGAGCTCCACCGGCGGATCGCGGGCCACCACCTCCTTGCGGTCAGGTGCCTCCGAGGCGTTGACGACGGCCGACCAGGCGGTCAGCAGCGGCCATCGCTACACGCTGACCGTGTCGATCGCCATCCCTGCCGGTCAGGCCGATCCGACAGGGTCCACCCAGCAGTTCCTCCTCGAGATCACCGGGTGACATGGTGGCCAGGTGATCTGTCGCTCGTTATTGGTCGAGGTCGCGGAGTGACGATCTAGGATTGGACACAGCAAGGAGCAACGAGTGCAACGGAAGGTTCTGAGGCGAGTGGCCGACAGCATCACGATCACCGACAACCGAACCGGTGAGTCCCTCGAGATCCCCTTTGAGAACGGGGGGATTTCGGCTGCCCAGTGGGGGAAGCTCCTCCCCGGTGTCTGGTTCTACGACCCCGGGCTCGTGTCGACGGCAGCCTGCGAGAGTTCGATCACCTACCTTGACGGCGACGAGGGGATCCTTCGCTATCGGGGCTATCCGATCGAGCAATTGGCCGAGCAGTCCACGTATCTCGAAGTCGCCTACCTCCTTTTGAACGGCGATCTCCCCACGCCGGCCGAGTACGACGTCTGGCAGCACGAGGTCACCCATCACACGTTCATCCACGAGAACGTGCGCAAGCGCTTCCTCGAAGGGTTCCACTACGACGCCCATCCCATGGGGATGCTGGTTTCGGCGGTGGCCGCACTCTCCACCTTCTACCTCGACGCCAAGGACATCTTCGACATCGAGTCACGGAACAAGCAGATCATCCGCCTCATCGCCAAGATGCCCACCTTGGCGGCCGCTGCGCATCGATTCAGTGTGGGCATGCCCTTCGTCTACCCGGACAACTCACTGAAGTTCACCTCCAACTTCCTCTCCATGATGTGGAAGACCGCCGAACCCCGGTTCGACGCCAATCCGGCCCTGGCTCGTGCCCTCGACGTCCTGTTCATCCTGCATGCCGACCACGAGCAGAACTGCTCGACCACCGCCATGAGGGTCGTTGGCTCGTCGCACGCGGACCCGTACTCGGCCACTGCCGCTGCCGCTGCCGCTCTGTACGGCCCGCGTCACGGGGGAGCCAATGAGGCGGTCATCCGGATGCTCACCGACATCGGCTCGCTCGACAACGTTGAGCCGTTCATCGCCTCAGTCAAGGAAGGCTCGGGCGGAAGGCTGCAGGGATTCGGCCATCGGGTCTACAAGAGCTATGACCCGCGTGCGCAGATCATCAAGAAGACCGCCGACGACGTCTTCGAGATCACCGGCAAGAACCCGTTGCTGGACATCGCCCTCAAGCTCGAGGAGATCGCCCTGTCCGACGAGTACTTCACCTCCCGCAAGCTCTATCCCAACGTCGACTTCTACTCGGGCCTCATCTACCAGGCCATGGGGTTCCCGCTCGAGATGTTCCCCGTGCTCTTCGCCATCCCCCGGACGGCGGGCTGGCTCGCCCACTGGCAGGAGATGCTCGATCAGGACTCGAAGATCGCCCGCCCGCGACAGCTCTACATCGGAGACGACGCCCGCGACTACGTGCCCATCGGCGCTCGCTGACCGCAGCGGAACTGGCCGACCCCGACTGATTTCGGGTGCCGAGTCCCTGTCGGTTCAGGAGCCGGCGGGCCCGGGTGACTTCCGCATCAGGCCTTCTTGGACCATGGAGACCACCAGCTCTCCGGTCTGGGCGAACATGAAGCCGCGGGCCAGGCCGCGGGCGCCGAATGCGCTCTGGCTGTCCATGTCGTAGAGGAGCCACTCGTCTGCCCGGACGGGCCGGTGGAACCACATGCAGTGGTCGAGGCTCGCCCCCATGAAATCGGGATCGTCCCAGCCCAGGTCGTGTGGGGCCAACATGGTGTCGAACAGGGACATGTCCGAGGCGTAGGCGGCGATACAGGCGTGCAACAGCGGATCGTCGGGCAGCGTGCCGTCGGCCCGGATCCACAGCCGTTGGCTGGGTTCCTTTCCGGCGCCGGGCATGAAGGGAAGCGCCCCGATGTGGCGCTGGTCGATCGGATGGGGTCGGGCGAACCAGTCCCCGAGGCTCTCCCGGTGCGGAGCGAGCCTCACCGCCAGGGTTTCGAGGGTTTCGGGATCGGGCACTTCGGGCATGGGGAACTGGTGGGACAACCCGACCTCGTCCGCGTGGAATGAGGCCGACATGTTGAAGATCGCGCGCCCGTGCTGGATGGCCACCACCCGGCGGGTGGTGAACGAGCGGCCGTCGCGGATGCGGTCCACCTCGTAGAGGATGGGGATGCTCGGATCGCCGGGCCGGAGGAAGTAGGCGTGCAGCGAGTGCGGACGTCCGGCGGCCACCGTGCGGCCGGCCGCCATCAGGGACTGGGCGGCCACCTGACCTCCGAACACGCGTTGGCGGTCTTCGTTGGGGTTGACCCCACGGAAGATGTTGACTTCGATGGGCTCGAGATCGAGCAGGTCGACCAGGAGTTCGAGGGCTTGGCTCACCTCCCCATCCTGTCAGGTGATGACGGGGACGATGCCCCGCTACGGTTACCGACCGTGCCTACGATCACCTTTCCGGACCACTTCTTGTGGGGAGCCGCCACCGCCGCCCATCAGATCGAGGGGGGCAACGTCAACAACGACTGGTGGGCGATGGAGCACGACCCCAGCTCGGGGTGCGCCGACGTGAGCGGCGATGCCTGCGACTCCTTCAACCGCTACCCCGAGGACATCGCCCTGGTGGCCGAGCTCGGGTTCTCCTCGTACCGCTTCTCACTCGAGTGGAGCCGTATCGAACCGGAGGAAGGTGAGTTCTCGCTGGTGGCGCTCGACCACTACCGCAGGATGGCCGCCACGTGTCACGAGCACGGCATCCTGCCGGTGGTCACGTTCCACCACTTCACCCATCCCCGTTGGCTGGCGGCCGCGGGCACCTGGGAGGCGCTGCATGCGCCGGACCGGTTCGCCCGCTTCTGTGAGAAGGCCACTGGCCATATCGGCGACCTGATCGGGATGGCATGCACCATCAATGAGCCCAATGTGGTGGCGACCATGGGGTGGCGGCACGGAATCTTCCCTCCCCGGGTGCGGGACCGGGGGCGTCGAGATCTCGTCAACGATGCCCTGGTGGTGGCCCACCGCAAGGCCGCGGATGCGATCCGTTCGGGCCCCGGTGACTTTCCGGTGGGCCTGACCCTGTCGATGACCGACTACCAGCTGCAGCCCGGAGGCGAGGAGTGGCTCGAGCGCCTGCGCCGTCCCTCTGAGGACGTCTTCCTCGAGGCCACCGAGGGTGATGACTACATCGGGGTCCAGACCTACACCCGTATGCGGGTCGGTCCCGAGGGGTTCATCGGCGGAGAGGAAGGCGTGCCCACGACCCAGATGGGCTACGAGGTCTGGCCCGAGGCCCTCGAAGCCACCATCCGTCGGGCATGGGACAAGACGGGCGGCCTTCCGGTGCAAGTCACGGAGAACGGCATCGGGACCGACGACGACGAGCAGCGCATCGAGTACGTGACGCGGGCGCTGACCGGTGTGAAGCGCTGTATCGACGACGGGATCGATGTGCGCGGGTACTTCTGTTGGAGCCTCCTGGACAACTTCGAGTGGGTGCTCGGCTACGGCCCCACCTTCGGCCTGGTGGCCGTGGACCGTCAGACCTTCGAGCGCCGCCCGAAGCCCAGCGCCTCCTGGCTCGGAGGCATCGTGCGGGCCAACGCCCTTTGACACCGGGCCGATCGCCGGATCAGGGTCCGGCGCCCAGCGCCGCCCGGGGAGAGAAGGCCTCTACCTGACCTGCCCGACGCAGAGCCGGGTCCACCGGGGGACGAATGTTACGGAAGGGTGACGGCTATGGTTGCCCTGATGAACGGTATCTCCTTGCGAGTGGTGCACCTGTGGGAGAAACGGGACACCCCCGAGGCCAAGCAGCTGTTCCGCTACACCATGGTGTCGGTGGTCTCGACCGTGGTCTCCTTCGGGGTGCTGGCCCTCGTCTTCGGCGTGCTCCACCTGTGGGGGCAGATCGGTAGCACCGTGTTCGCCAACGTCGTGGCCACGGTGCCCTCCTACTATCTCAATCGGAAGTGGGTCTGGGGGAAGGGCGGCCGATCACATCTGGTGAAGGAGATCATCCCCTTCTGGGGCATGGCGGCCATCGGCATCGTCGTCTCGATGGGTGGCGCCGCCATCGCCCGCCACATCAGCATCGAGCACCACCTGACCCATATCGAGCAGACGGCATTGGTGCTGGTCGCCAACGTCGCATCCTTCGGGGTCTTCTGGGTACTCAAGTTCATGCTGTTCAACCGCCTGTTCCATGTGCACCCTCTGGAGGAGCTCGACGAGCTCGTCGAAGCTGCCTGAGTCAACCGGCCCCGGGTGGGCTCGATGAGAGCCCGACCGGCCCCGGCCGCAGTGGAGTGTTCATCGGGTGGCAACCGTCCCACCCGATGCTTCTGGGACAGGGCGTCGGACCTAGCCCTGTGTCGAACAGGCTCCCGGGTCAACCAGACCCCAGACGGACCTGACGGCGGGAGGGATTGCAGTCTTCGAAGGACAGAACGGCACAGCGCTGATTCCAATCATGATCCAGGTTCCGCCGGACTGTTTGTGGAAGATTCCGGTGCCACCGCCGTCCTGAAGTCCTATGAGTGTCTGTTCGCTTGCCGTCGACGTGGCAAGGAACGAAGCGAGTGCCCAATACGTGCCAGTGGAAGCCACGTAGGCGTAGTACACGGTTCCGGGTTCTGTACCCGTGATGTCTTGGGCCGGAAAGCGGTTGTGGGCAACATACGCGGCGGTCAGGTCGGACTTGTCGGCAGCGGTTGCCGCAAGGTTCTGTGGCGTGGAAGTTGCGGCCGAACTGCTTGTCGTCGACGAAGTCGCGAGGTTCGTTGACGTCGTGGTGGACACCGACGTGCTCGGCGATGGAGCAGTCGTTGCCGATGTCGTGGATGACCCGCAGGCAGCGATCGAGCAAGCGAACGCGAGTCCGGCGAACAGTGCGATTGGACGATCTGCGTTCACGGGCACAGCATGGCACATGGTCGGTGACGATCGCCCGATCCCGAGCGGGCGGCCCCACCCTGCGACCCGGTCTCACCCGATTGAGGTTGCCCGCAAGTCGTTGGTCGGTCCCCTTTGCGTCTGCCGACAGTCTCAATCAGGCACGTTGGGGGCAGACGAACGATTCGCTCCGGGGACCGACAATGAGGCTATGGCCAAAGACCGGCCGCAGCCTCATTACGCACGTGTCTATGAGATTGGCGACAGCGTCATCTTGTGTTGTGCGTATTGCGGTGTGAAGTTGAAACAGGGTGACGCACTGATAAAGGTGTGGGTCGCTAGCCGGGGCAATCTTCAGGACATCCACGAGCAGCGAAGCGAGCACGACAGGCGTTATCACCTGCGATGGTGGAAGCGGAACTGAGAACCGATAATCCTCGGCCAGACCCTGCCTCCGGTCGCCGGGACTGAGTCACGTTGCCCTGCTCGACAGCCCTCGGTGAGGTGTAGTGAACTTCGGATCATGACCAAGAGGATCGAGATCTCTCGCGACATCGCCATTTCGGCCGATCTGGCGTATGCCGCCATTGCCGACGTGACCCGCATGGGGGAGTGGTCGGAGGAGTGTCATGCTTGCGAGTGGCACGAAGGGTTCGACGGCCCGGTCGTCGGTGCCACCTTCGACGGCCACAACCGCAACGGAGAACATGAGTGGACCACGCAGGGCAACGTCATCGAGGCCAACCCGGGGCGGGCGTTCGCCTTCGAGTGCTCCATGATGGAGTTCCACTTCTCCACCTGGGGGTACCGGTTCGAGCCGACCGAATCGGGGTGCCGGGTCACCGAGTGGAGCGATGACCTCCGGCCCGAGTCCGTCTTGGAGTTCAGCAAACAGACCTCGGGCATCGAAGATCGCACGGGGCGAAACCGTGCGACGATGAGCCTGACGTTGGAGCGCCTCGCCTCATCCCTCGAGGACTGATTCCCTCTTGGGGATCTGCACACCGATCTGGCGGGTCAGATCCGAGTGCCTGCCCCCTACCACCTGTGTCCTCAATCGGTCATCGCAACGGCCTCGGCGAACGCCTTTGATGGTGTCATCCAACCGAGGGTCTGTCGAGGACGCGTGTTGAGCGACCGTGCGATCGCATCGAGCTCGCGCTGGGTGCACTGGGAGAGGTCCGCCGACTTCGGCAAGTACTGACGGAGCAGTCCGTTGGTGTTCTCGTTGCTTCCGCGCTGCCAGGGGCTCTTCGGGTCACAGAAGTAGATCTGCACACCGGTGTCGGCGGTGAACTGGACGTGCTGGGCCATCTCTTTGCCTGGTCCCACGTGATCGACTTCCGGAGCTGGGCCGGCAGGGTCAGGATGCGCTTGGTCATGGCCTTCCTGACCGACTCGGCTCCGTGTCCGTTGGGCAGTTTCAACAGGATCACGTAGCGGCTGTGGCGCTCGACCAGGGTGCCGATGGCGGTCATCTTGCGGCCGAAGATGAGGTCGCCTTCCCAATGGCCCGGGACGGCCCGGTCGGCCACCTCGGCCGGTCGCTCGGAGATCATCACCATGTTCGAAAGCTGGCCCTGGCCGACACCGCCCTTCGTGTAGGCCTTGGCCCGCCGCATTGCCCGACCGGTGCGCAGGCAGCTGTGCAGCTCTCTCTTCAGCGCACCACGGCTCTGGACGAAGAGCGACTGGTAGATCGTCTCGTGGGACACCTGCATCTCCGGGTCATCGGGGTAGGTCTCAGCCAACCACGCCGAGATCTGCTGCGGTGACCACAGGGCCTCGAGCTTGCGCTCAACGGTGGAACGGAGCCGCCGGCACTGGGCGAGCTTGGCCCGCTTGGGTCGAAGCGCCCGCTTCTGGGCACCTCGGTCGGCCTGGAGGGCTCGGTACTTGGTCCGACCTCCGTTGGCGTTCACCTCCCGACAGACTGTCGACGGCGAGCGATTCAGTCCGTCGGCAATCGCCCGGATCGAGAGGCCTCCCGCCAGGCCCCGGGAGATCTCCTCACGCTCTTCCAGGGAGAGGCGCAACTCCGAGCGCTGCCGTGGTGTCGGCCGTCTGCCGCCATGGTCGGCGATGAACATCCGAAGCGACGAATTCTGCCGATCGAGGTGCTTGGCGATCCGTTTGACCGGCACTCCGGCTTCCCGCAGGTCCCAGATCGTTGCCCTGTCCTCTTCAGAGAACCGTGCCATTCCCACACCTCCTGATAGACGAATGCAATGTTCGCCAATCAGTCAGGTGTTGCGTTGATCAGTTGAGGCCACACCGGTTACGAGGCGGGGACGAGATGTCGTCGATCACCGACCACTGGGCAGACCAGTGCCAGGTTGACAGCCTGGGGCTGTTCACAAGCGCCTGGAGAACGACGCAGTACCGATCCGTGAGGCGGAGCAAGGTTGCAAGTTGTTCCTCCGATGCGTCACTCACCAGGTCGAATGACAGACGAATGTCGGAGAACCCGACAGGTGCGGACTTGTCCACGCCGAGCGTCCCGCGAAAGTCCAGGTCTCCCTCGGCCCTCACCGTCCCGGCTGCAGTGATCCCGGCTGCAGTGATCCCGAGTGCAGTGGCAACTGACCGCATGGTCACCCCCGCGCAAGCGGCGAGCGCCTGGAGCAGCATGGCGCCGGAACATGCATGTAGACCATCGCGCCCTGTGGCTGGATGGAGCCCGGCTTCGACCAGGGCACGGCCGGTCTGCACGGAGCACGAAAGATCGTCACCGGGTCGACCCTCTGCGCTGAGGGCCGACCTCTGGACGGCTCCTACCCTGACCCCGCACTGGCTCGGCCTCGGATCGTGCCGAAAGGACCTTTGGCCCTAGTGAGAAGGATGGGTACGAGTGACAATGATTCCCAATCTGGCGGCAAGGGAGTTCCAATGTCGAAGTTGCATCTGGTCCCTATTTCGATCCTGCTGTTCGTGGTGGCGGTAGCGGCCGGAGCTTGTGGAGGCACTTCGGGTACTGCTTCGACTTCCAACACCTACAGCTCCAAAGCGGCCTTCTGTGGTTACAACACCCAGCTGGTCAAGGCGGGGTCGAACGTAACCTCCGCGGCCGACTTCTTGACTGCCCTGAAGGCGAACAGCGCTGCCATCGTCGCTCTCGCCAAGAACATACCGAACGACAACATCCGCCCTGATGCACAAGCGATTGCCGATGCCTACAGTTCTGCGATCACCTCGAACAGCGCCAGTGCTTTGGGTGGTCCCTCCCTCGACAAGGCCGCACTCAGCGTCGACACGTACTGTGGCGTCCAGACTAACGGGACTCCCCTTCCGGCCGATTTTGCCGCAGGGAAGGGGACTGCATTCTGTGCAGACTTGGCCGCCCTCAACACCGGCCTCACTTCGGCAGCCAATTCTGCCGACGCGATTGCGTTTCTAAAGGCCAACCAGGCCAAGCTCGACGACCTTGCCGCCCATATTCCGAGTGCCGTGAAGACCGACGCCGAGTCACTCGTGTCCGCGGCTCGTGCGGCCGTCGCGAGCAACGATGCCAGCCAGATCGAGGGCTTGTTGACGTCTGCGGCAGCCAAGAGCCCCAACCTTTACTGCGGATCCAACCAGTAGGCCGACACTCCGGCCACGTCGGTCTGGGCGGCGAGGGAGACCGAAGAAATCCCGGATTCCCACTCGGCTCCAATCACGGATCGCGTCGGACCTCGACTGGTGGGAAACGGGCGGCGTTCCGGGTCACCACGGCAGTCTCTGGTTGGTTCCGGTAGCCCTCCTTGATGGGGGCCTGCATCGACTTCAGCTTGTCACTGTTCATCTGGTCACTTCTCAGCCACGATGTCGAACGATAGACGTGCGGTCGAAGGATCGACGAAGAGGATGGACCCCTGGGGGGCGAGCCCTGCTCCACCCTCCCGCTGCTATACGTTGTGAGTCGAGTGGCGCCCCGGCGCCGGAGGAGGGTCGATGACGGGGACCGTAACTGGCAGCGGATCGCTGGTGCTCGTCGTGGCCGTCTTTTTGGCCAGCGCGGTGGAGATGGTCGAAGCGCTGACCATCGTGCTCGCCGTCGGCGTCACCAAGGGTTGGCGCTCGGCCATCGAAGGGGTGGTTGCGGCCCTGTTCGTCCTGGCGGCGCTGGTGGTGGTCTTCGGTCCGGCCCTGGTGCATTTCGTGCCCTTGTCGACGCTGAGGTTGGCGGTGGGCGGGCTCTTGTTGATCTTCGGGCTCCAGTGGTTGCGCAAGGCCGTCCTTCGGGCATCAGGCCTCAGGGCCAAGCATAACGAAGACGCGATCTTCGCCGAACAGGTCGCCGAGCTGACCGCCGCGCCATCGTCCAACGGTCGCGATGCGACCGGGTTCGCGGTCGCCTTCAAAGGCGTCTTCCTCGAAGGGCTCGAAGTGGTGGTCGTCGTACTGACGCTGGGGACGACCTCGCACAAACTCGGCCTGGCGGCCACCGCTGCCGGTGCCGCCGTGGTCGTGGTGCTGATCGCCGGTCTCCTCGTCGCCCGCCAACTGTCCTCGGTCCCCGAAAACGCCATGAAGATGGGGGTGGGGCTGATGCTGGTCAGTTTCGGGACCTTCTGGACCGGCGAAGGCGTCGGTGTGCACTGGCCGGGCTCCGACCTGGCCATTCCGGTGCTCGCCGTCGTCTACGGCGCCGTGGCCTTTGGATTGGTGGTCTTGCTCGACCGGGCTGCCGCTCAGCGGGCGCAGGGCACCGTGGCGGCCGGAAGGGTCCCCAATGGCTGAGGAAGGAGCCCCGAGGGCAGCCCGCACGCTGCCGACCCGCATGATCGTGGCATTCGGCCACTTCTGGTGGGAGTTCCTGATCGGGGACACACCCGAACTGTTCGTCGGGGTCCTCGTGGTGGTGGGTACGGTCGCGCTTCTCTGCCTGGACCACTCACTGCGGACTCTGTCCGCAGTGCTCCTGCCCGTGCTGGTGGCCGGGCTGCTCGGTGCTTCGGTGTGGAAGGCGAGTCGCAACCGACCCTCGTGATCGGCGCAGACCCCGAGCGTGTGGGGGTAGCCAGAACCGGTGGTCAGTCCCGGAAGTTGTTGAACTGCAGCGGGATCCCGAAGTCCTCGGCCTTGCATGCGGCGATGACCGCCTGCAGGTCGTCGCGCTTCTTGCCGGTCACCCGGAGCTGATCACCTTGGGTCTGGGAGCTGACTCCCTTCAAGGCGAGGTCCTTGATGAACTTGTTGATCTTCTTCGCGTGATCGGAGGAGATGCCGGCTCTGATGGTCAATCGCTGGCGTGCAGCCCCGCGGGAGGCCTCTTCGATCTTGCCCACGTCGAACGACTTGAGGGAGACCTCGCGCCTGACCAACTTCTCTTGGAGCACCTGGTAGAGGGCGCGGATTCGATCCTCGGTGGACGACGAGAGGACCAGCTCGGTGTCCGTGATCTCGATGGCGGAATCAGTCCCCTTGAAGTCGAATCGGGTCGAGGCCTCTCGGTTTGCCTGATCCACCGCATTGCGGACTTCCTGCATGTCGACTTCGGAAACGGCGTCGAAGGTGGGCATAGCGAAACAGTAGCGCCGCACCAGGCGATATCCTTCCGGCCTGCGGGTCGGTGCCCGAGTGGCCAAAGGGAGCAGACTGTAAATCTGCCGCGCAAGCTTCGAAGGTTCAAATCCTTCCCGGCCCACCGCATGAGCCGGCCGGAGGTGGCCTGGACCGAGAGTCCTGGGCTTCCTCCGGCCGCTGGCCCGGGCCATGCCGGCAACGGCCGCCTGGCGTGGTCCGGTCTCGTCTGCGGCGCAACCTCGGGGCTCCATCGCTTGCCAGATCGACCCGTGTGATGGCACTTGAACACCCCCGCTGAATGGTTACAATGAAGTTACGGATTGATTGCGGTCACGGTTTCACCGATATTCGGCGGAACCGGTCGGGGGCGCGCAGTTCGACACCGCCGGCGAGGGGTTGTCCCGAGCCGTTGCCAGATGGGACGGCCTGAACCCCTCAGGAGTCCGACCGAGGAGAGACCCCCAACCTCATGTCATCCGAAGCGACGGCGGTCGAGGCGCTCGAAGGTGAGCAGCGTCGAGTCTCGGGGGCTAGCGCCGCGTTCAGGGTTGCCGCGGAGCTTCTCGAGTCGGCGATGCAGCGCGTGAAGCATTCGGCGGGCCTTGTCGGCAGTCGGCCACCGAAGACCTCCGAGGACGCCCAGCCGCGTGGGCTGGTGCTCCGACCGGCCCTCCTCGGGTTCGTGGCCATGCTGGCAGTCAGCATCGGGGCGTCGTTGCCCAGCTCCCCGTTCAAGCTGGAGATGCCCGGGGTGTGGTTCTTCGGCGTGCCGTCAACGGGCGGAGCGAGTCGTTGGGGCGTCTACTTCGTGCTCGCCGCCGTCTATGGGGGCCTGTTGCTGTTCATGCGGGTCTGGTGGGGGATGACCCGGCTCTACTCGCGATGCCCGGGGGTCCCCTTCAAGAAGATGATGTGGGTCTTCGCCCTCTGGTCCCTCCCGATGCTGGTCATCGCACCGTTGTTCAGCCGCGACGCATACTCCTATGCCGCCCAGGGCGAGATGGTCAGCCATCACATGAACCCCTACCTGTACGGCCCGTTCGAGTTGGGCAACAACGCGTACACCGCACCGGTGGACAGCTTGTGGGGCAATGCGCCGGCGCCCTACGGCCCGCTCTTCCTCCAGCTCGACGGCGTGGTCGCTCGGATCACCTTCCACAACGAGCTGGCCACCATCGTCCTGCTCCGGCTCCTCGCCCTTGCCGGCGTGCTGCTGATCGCCGCCTGTGTGCCCCGGCTGGCCCGCCTGTACCACCGTGACGGGGCCGAGCTGTTCACCCTCATGGTGTTGAACCCGGTGACCATCTTCCACCTGATCGGCGGAGTCCACAACGACGCACTGATGCTGGGTCTCCTGGTTGCCGGGCTGACGGCGGCCAAGGAGAAGCGGCCGATCGTCGGAATCGTGCTGTGTGGCCTGGCCACGGCGATCAAGGCCCCGGCGGCGCTGGGGATCCTCTATGTGGGATGGAGTTGGCTCGGGTCCCAGGCCTCTGTCCGCGACAGGATCAGGCCAGTGGTCACCGCCGGCCTCATTGGCGTGGGCATCCTCGGCTTCTTCTCCTACGTCAGCGGCCTCGGGTGGGGGTGGGTCAGCATCCTGGGCTCACCCGGAGTGGTCCGGTCGTGGACGGCGCCGACGATGTCCTTGACGCTGGTCATCACAGGCATCGCCCACTTCGTCCACATCGGGGTCGGACTCGGTGGTGTGCTGTCGGTCACCCGTTTCTTCGGGCTGCTGGCCGCAGGGATCGCGGGGGTGTGGCTGCTGTTCAACAGCGACCGGATCGGCACGTTGAAGGCCCTGGGGATCACCTTGTTGCTGTTCGTCGTGCTGGGACCCGTGGTCCAGCCCTGGTACCTGTCGTGGGGCCTGATCCTTCTTGCACCTGTGGCCCTTGGCCGGCTCCGCTCGCTCATCGTCGGGCTCGCCATGGTGACAGCGTTCATCGAGCTGCCCGGCGGCACCCAGTTGTTGAGCAGCCTGCTCCACGGGGACCCCCTGCTGATCGTGTTGACACTGTTGTGGATCCTGGTGGTCCTGACAGTCCCTCTGGCGGCGTGGGAGCGCGCCGACCCGCCGTCTGCATCATCGGAACGGGTGGGCCGGGTGGCGGTCGCCACGGCGAACACCGCCTAGTGACGGATCCTCACCTCCGAGGACCCGGACCGGTCCGCCAGGCGGGGTGGCACCGCCGGGAACCCCTGTTCAGAGCATCCGCTGGAGGACGGAGACGTCCAGCCAGCGGTTGAATTTGCGGCCGATCTCCCGTTCGACCCCGACCAGCTCGAACCCACAGGCCGCATGGAGCCCGATCGAAGCCACGTTGTCCCCTCCTATCCGGGCGATCATGGAGTGGAACCCGTGCTGGTCGGCCAAGGTGATCAGCTCCTCGAGGAGGGATCGGCCGACCCCGGACCCTCGGTGGGAAGCATCCACGTACACGGAGTTCTCGACGGTGGTGGCGTACGAAGGGCGGTCCCGGTAAGCCGACAGCGAGCCGAATCCGAGGACGAGGTCGTTGTCGACCGCTACGACGGCCGGGTACGGGCCCTGATGGCCGGCGAGCCAGACGGCCTGCTCCTCGGCGGTGCGCGGCACCAGGTCGAAGGTGGCCGTCGAGCCGACCACCTCTGCGTTGTACAGCGACCGGATCGGTTCGGCGTCCGACGGTCCTGCCAGGCGAATGTGCATCTGCTGATGGTAGCCAGGCAGGCCCCGCTTCTCGACTCGCTCCAGCTTTGGCTATGCTCTCTTCTTTGCTGCTCGCTCGAGCCGCACTGCCCCCTTAGCTCAGTCGGCAGAGCACAGCCATGGTAAGGCTGGTGTCGTCGGTTCGATTCCGACAGGGGGCTCGCC
>JADGOE010000105.1 GCA_017883135.1 Acidimicrobiales bacterium | reverse complement strand
AAGCGACCGGCCTGGAACAGCGCTTTGGCCTTGGGCCGGAGCCGCACGATGATGTGGTCGCCCCACGCCTGCACCAGTTCGTCACGGGTCGGGAAGGCGGTCGGAGCCGATGGCGGAGGTGGGACGACCGGCTCTGCTTTCTTCTCTGCGGCGACGGGAGACCCCTCTTTGGGCCGCACCGGTTGGGCCGGGGCCGACGGGGCCGCTTCCCGGCGAAGCGCACCAAGGGTCTTGCGGGAGCCACCGGCAGCAGGTGGCGGAGCCTCGCCCACCTCCGAACCAGGCCCGGGCGGGGGCTCCTCCACCGTTACGGCCGGCTCGGGCGTGCGCGCCGCCGGAGCCGCAGCCCGAAGGGCAGCCGGAGCGGCGGGGGCCGGGGCGGCCACGCCACTGCGGACCGCAGCCTCGAGGCGTTCGATGCGGGCCAACAGAGCCTCCGGCGACTCGTCGGCCTCCGGATGCACCAGGCGGACCAGTGCCACTTCGAGATTCACCCGGGGATCCGGGGCGTCCCGCATGGTCACCTGGGCACGCCCGAGCACCTCCATGGCCCGGACCAACGCGGCCAATCCCACCCGCTCGGCCTGCGAGGAAAGGGCGCTGCGCTCGCTGCCGGATACCGTCACCAGATCGGGGGCCACCAGGGACAGGAAGCCCTGACGGAGATGGTCGACCAGATCGCCGGCCAGCTGCTGGGGACCGAAGCCGGCCGAGGTCAGATGAGCCACGGCCACCAGGGCGCGACCGACATCCCGTTCGGCCAGGGCGTCGACCACTTCGTCGAGCTCGGGCAGATCGTCATCGACGGCATCGGAGGCGGCCACCTGGTCGAGCACCGACAGGGCGTCTCGTGCTGATCCACGGCCGCGCCGCACGGCCAGGTCCAGAGCCTCGTCCGGCACCTCGAGGTGGGCGTCCTGGCGGACCTGGGCCAGCAGTTCTCCGAGCGTCTCCGGGCCGAGCAGGCGGAATTCGAAATGCTGGGTGCGGCTCCGGATGGTGGGCAGCACCTTCTGGGGGTCGGTGGTGGCCAGCACGAAGATGACGTGGGCCGGTGGCTCCTCCAACGTCTTGAGCAGCGCGTTGGACGCCGCGGTGGAGAGCATGTGGACCTCGTCGACGATGTAGACCTTCTGGCGTCCCGGGGTCCCGAGCGCGGCCCGTGAGACCAGGTCGCGCATGGCCTCGACGCCGTTGTTGGAGGCGGCGTCGAGCTCGTGGACGTCGAGCGACGTTCCCTTGGTGATCTCCAGGCAGGAGGAACACACACAACAGGGCTCGCCGTCCTGCACGTCGGTGCAGTTGAGGGCCTTGGCCAGGATGCGGGCCGTGGACGTCTTGCCGGTGCCCCGGGGCCCGCTGAAGAGGTAGGCGTGGGCCACCCGGCCGTCCCGCACTGCGTTGCGCAGGGCGAGGACAATGTGGTCCTGGCCCCGTACCTCGCTGAAGGTCGATGGGCGGAATCGCCGGTAGAGCGATTGATACAGAATGTCTTCGGGAGCGTCGGCCACGTCGGGTGAGCCTACCGGCCGCCGACCCCCGGCTTCCCGGCCCGCCCCGGCGCAAAACCCCGGTGTTCGGTGCGACGGCCAGATTGGCTGCGGCACACGCCCTGACCCGCTGAGAGCTGCTGCCTTCCGGCCCTGACTCGATTCACAGGAGAACGTTGCGCAGGACCCAGCCGTCGCACCCAACACTGGGGCAAGGTAGATGCTACCTCCCGCAGCGACCGGGAATTGCCCGAACGTCGGGCCGGAGGAGTGAGCCGGAGTAGCCTGTCGGGGCTGCGGGCGCCCGGGCACGACTCCCTGGTGGGCCCCTGCATCCGGAGGCGTGCGAGAGCGGCCGAATCGGCACGATTGGAAATCGTGTGTGGGGAAACTCACCGTGGGTTCAAATCCCACCGCCTCCGCCATATGGGTATCGACGCGTCCGCTCTTCCCGACGACGACGCGGCCATGGGGCTGGCCCTCGACGAGGCCGCTGCCGCCGTCGAACACGGTGATGTCCCGGTCGGCGCGGTGGCGCTGTTCGACGGGCGGGTCATCGCGGCACGGCACAACGAACGGGAGCTGCGGGGTGACCCGACCGCCCATGCCGAGCTGCTGGCACTGTCGGATGCCGCGGCCGCAATCGGGACCTGGCGCCTGTCCAAGGTCACCCTGGTGGTGACCTTGGAACCGTGTCCCATGTGTGCCGGCGGGCTGATCGCGGCCCGCCTTGGTCGCCTAGTCTTCGGCGCAACAGACCCCAAGGCGGGGGCATGTGGCTCGCTCTACAACCTGTGTGCCGATCCTCGCCTCAACCACGAGGTTTCGGTCACCTCCGGCGTCCGGGCCTCCGAGGCGTCCGGACAGCTGTCGGGGTTCTTTGCGGGCCGACGCCGCGGCTAGCCTCTTCGGCGGAGGGATGCGAGAGCGGCCGAATCGGACGGTCTCGAAAACCGTTGTGTCGCAAGGCACCGTGGGTTCGAATCCCACTCCCTCCGCAGGTCAGGGGTGGTTTCCGGTTGAGACCTACGAGGTCCGACCGGGGGCCATCCCTCAAAAATCCCTCACAGTCCGTTCAACGGATACGCTTCTGGCATGGCAGGGACAATGCGCCAACGGCAGCCTGGGGTGTGGGAGTTGCGGGTCCGTCTCGGACGAGACCCGCTGACCGGCAAGCATCGTCAGATGAGCAGGACCTTCCGAGGGACCGAGCGTCAGGCGTCCAAGGCACTCGCCCGGCTGATGACCAACTCGCCGGAAGGCAGCTACGTCGGCGGCAACAAGACCGTCAAGGACCTCCTCGACCGTTGGATCGAGCACCTCGAGGCCCGCGGCCGCACACCGAAGACGATCGACGGCTATCGGTCCATCGCCCGAGCCCGGCTCGAGCCAGCACTGGGGACGATCAAGCTCCGGCAGTTGACCGCCTTTCAGCTCGATGATCTGTATCTGTCTCTTCTCGACTCCGGCCTCTCCCCCGTCTATGTCCGTCACTGCCATGCCGCGCTTTCCACCGCTCTCCGCCAGGCGGTCAAGTGGGACTGGATCGACCGATCCCCAGCCGATCGGGCCACTCCTCCGGGGGCCGCGCCGCCCGAGATCGGTCCGCCCGACGCCGAGGACATCAGCCGGCTGATCACTTCGGTCGAGAAGGTCGATCCGGATATGGCCTCGATGCTCTTCGTGGCAGCCACGACGGGATGTCGACGCGGAGAGCTCTGCGGCCTTCGTTGGTCTGACTTCGACGTGGACAATTCCACGGTGACGGTTCGTCGTTCGATCTCTGACACCAGCCGCGGCGTGGAGATCAAGGACCCCAAGACCCATCGCTCCCGCAGGATCTCGCTCGATCCAGCAACGGTGTCGGTCCTGAAGAGCCACCGCACGAGGATCCAACAACGGGCCAGGGACATCGGCACCGAACTCTCTCCTGAGGCCTATATCTGGTCTCAGGAAGGAGACTCGACCGTTCCCTGGAAGCCGGACCGGGTCACCGATGCGTTCCGCACCCATCGTAAGCGGGTCAAATTGGAACACGTCAACTTTCACCACCTCCGTCATTTCTCCGCCACCACACTGGCCGGGGCCGGAGTCGACGTTCGAACCATCGCCGGCCGGCTGGGCCATGCGAATCCGGCGATCACCCTGCGTACCTGCGCACACTTTCTCGAGGCGACCGATCGGCAGGCAGCTGAGGTCATGGGAAGGCTCTCGCTTCCTGACCTGGCCACCAAATAGAGTCAGGCCACGCTACGGGACGACGGGGGCTTCACCAGCGAGGAAACACTCGACGGATCGGCGGGGGATCCGCATCCGACAACCAATCCGGTGCACGGGGATCGGAAAGTTTCCGTCTTTGATGGCACGGTAGAGCGTAGAGCGGGTCACTCCCAACAGGATTGCGGTCTCCTCGACGCTGAGGAGCGGCTTGGGTGACGTCGAGGTCGGATTGTTACGCAAGGGCATACTCCGGTCTTGTTCGGTTCCAGGCGGTGCGCCGTGGTCGCAACCCATCCTCCGGATCCACCGTCACCTCCAACGTCACCTTTTGCTCCCCGAAGCGCCGGTGCCAAAGGGTGACGTTGTCGATTGCCGGACACCGAACGTCACCCCGATCTTGCCACTGACGTCACTGGCCTTCTTCACCGGGACCTTGGCGAAGTGTCCCGCTCCAAATGCGATGCACTGCAGGATATACCAGATGCCTTCCCAGGTCGTAAGAGCCGTCTTGCGAACCGCACCGGAAACTGCACTCATGGCTTCCCCCTGTCCCCGCCGACAGGACCGCCCCGCCGAGCACCCGAGAGTGTGTCAGACGGCGAAGCGACGACACCAGCGGAAGACAAGTGTGGGCTTCCACCGGTTTGACGGACATCCACCATCAGGGGCACAGCCCTGGGAAGGATGTTCAAAATGGAGACCATGGAACGGAAGAAGGCCCGTCCCCGTCGGTCGTTCACCCCGGAGTTCAAGGCTGAGATCGTCGAGTGCTGCAAGCGCGGTGATCGCAGTGTCGGTCAAGTGGCCAGAGACTTCGACCTCGGGGAAACGGCGGTGCGGGCCTGGGTGAAGCAGGCCGAGATCGACGAAGGCGATCGCCCCGGCCTGACTACAGAGGAACGGACCGAGCTCACCAAGCTCCGTCGGGAGAACCGCTCCCTGCGTGAGGATGTCGAGATCCTCAAACGAGCGACAGTTTTCTTCGCGAAGGAGACCCGATGAAGGTGCACCCCTTCATCGAGGCGGAGAAAATCGCAGGGCACAACGTCCACAAGGCGTGTGAACTGCTCAAGGTCTCCCGTTCCGCCTACTACCTGCGCCGCAACGGCGCTCCCTCGGCTCGAGCCACAACCGATGCCGAGCTGACGGAGAAGATCGTGGCTATCCACACCGAGTCCAAGGGCACGTATGGATCTCCTCGGGTCCACAAGGAACTCGGCCACCGTGAGGTGGTCTGTGGGAAGCGACGGGTCACCAGGCTGATGCGCCTGGCCGGCCTCGAAGGACGGTGCAAGAAGCGTTGGCGGAAGACAACGGTGGCCGATCCTGAAGCAGAAGCAGCCAAGGACCTCATCCAGCGCCACTTCGGGCCGGCCGAAGACATCGACCGGCGCTATGTCGGCGACATCACCTACATCGCCACCTGGGAGGGCTGGGCCTACCTGGCGACGGTCATCGACCTGGCCAGCCGGAAGGTCGTGGGGTGGGCCCTGGCCGACCACATGAGAACCGAGCTGGTGGAGGACGCCTTGAAGATGGCCTTCACCCAGCGAGCGCCCGACAAGGGCGTCGTGTTCCATTCGGACCGCGGGTGTCAATACACGAGCAAGGATTTCGCCGATCTCGCCCGGGCCAACGGCGTCGTACTCTCTGTCGGAAGGAAGGGCGAGTGCTGGGACAACGCCGTCGCCGAATCCTTCTTCGCCACCATCAAGCGTGAGCTCATCGACACTCGAGCCTGGCCGACGCGGGCAGGTCTACGTCGGAACGTCTTCGAGTACATCGAGGGTTGGTACAACACCCGCCGGCTGCACTCGACACTCGGCTACCTCAGCCCTGCTCAGTACGAAGCACGACTCCACAACGCCAACCGTCAGGCGGCATAATCAACTGAAGCAACCTGTCCGTGAAACCGGATCAAGTCCA
>JADGOE010000055.1 GCA_017883135.1 Acidimicrobiales bacterium | reverse complement strand
GGCCCTTGAGCAGGCAGGAGTGGAGGCCTGCTGGCTGAGGGACGACTCGGTCGAGATCGGAGGTACGACCTTTGTCGTCGAGCGGGTGAAGGTCGTCCGAGAGCGCGATGGGGCGCTATTGGCACACGTCCACGACGGGTCCGGTCGCCCTCCGACGATTATCGTGGCCGACCGCATCTCTGAGGCGGCCAGGGTGCAACTGAGTCGGGTCAATCTGGCCTGGCTGGATCGCCGTGGGCACCTGTGGATCCGCACGGATGGGATCTTCGTAAACGCCGACGTTCAGCCAAGTACGGGCCCGCCTGCTCGCAGGGTCGTGGAGATCTTCAAAGGGACTGGCCTCGATGTCGCCCTCGGATTGCTTCGGTTCCCGCTCGAGTCATACGGCGTGAACCAGCTTGGACGGGAGATCGGTCGCTCTCCGGGTCGGGTCTCCGAAATCCTGACTGCGCTTCGGCGCGAGGGACTCGTCGGGGCGGACAATCTTCCGATCATCCCCGAGCTGTTCTGGGCCATTGCCGAAGAGTGGAAGCCTCGCTGGACGCCGATGTCCTCCCCACCGCCTCCCGAGCCGCCGGAACGCTACCGGTTGACCGGCACTTCGGGTGCCCTTGCCCTGGACGTCCCTCTCGTCGTCGGCGCAACCGGGACCTGGCCACGTCTCTACGTGGCCGACGATGTGGACCTTGCGACTGTCCTCGGTGCCTACGGCGCGGCATCCGGCTGGACAGGGTCCGAGGTGGCAGTGTGCCCGTCCCGGTATGGCTTCACCTGGGAGTCCTCGATACATCGGGACGGGTACCTGGTGGCGAACCCACTCGTCGTAGCCCTCGACCTTGCCCAGGACCGAGCGCGCGGTCGCGAACTCCTCGAAGGTTGGGCTCCGAAGGGCTTCACACGTGTCTGGTGAGCTTCGCCTGGAGGGACCCGGGATCAGCAACTTGGTGGCGTCGCTGGTTACCCTGACCGAATCGGCGTCGACTGCGGAGTTCGCGGTCATCGGCGGACTGGCAGTTCTTGCGCGGCTCGAAGGAGCGCACCGGGTCACCGACGATCTCGATACCGTGGCGACCCAACACGGCGACGAGCCGACCGTCGTGGAGGCGGTCATCGCCGCTCAAGGAGTTGACGGATTGCTCAAGGGAACCAAGGTTGACTGCATAGCGGTGGGTGATATCCCGGCGGCCGAACTCTCGGCAGAGCACCTTCCCGATGCTGAAGATGACCGTATCTTCGTGCTCGCCCACCGCTGGGCGTTGGATACTGCAGATGAGCTGACCCTTGTCGCTGGAGCAATCGGCACGATCGCTGCTCAGGTGCGCTGTCGGTTCGCCGCCCCGGCGAGCCTTGTGGCCATGAAGCTCCAATCAGCACCACGGCGAAGAGGGGCGCGGGCAGACAAGGCTGGTGGCGACTATCTCGATCTGTTCCGGTTGGTGTCCCACCCGGCCATGACCCGCTCGATTGCCGTTTCCTTGTGCGAAGCACCACACGACCTCGGCTCGTGGTGCTCACTCGAGATCACGCGGCGGATGATCGACGACGCGGACCGGACCGTGGGGCTCATCGCCCGGTCGGGCGTGGCGGAGTCGACTGTTCCCTCGTCGGGCCAGTTCCGCAGGGCGGGGGAGTTGCTGATCGACTGGATCCAGCGGGCTTCGTGAACGTGGAGAACCAGAGACAGACTGTGTGCCGAAGCTTGGTCACTCAGCGACCACTCCCCTGTGGCCGTCCACCGCCGACTCCCGCCCGTTACAGATCTTCGAGCAGCCGGTCGACGACCTGCTCCTCGAAGACGGCAACGCCTGCCTCGGACATGGCCGGCGCGAGCGCAGCGTCCCACGGCGACTCCATCGGCCGCCCTACCAGTGGGATGCCTCCCCGACCATCACCGAGGGCGCCTTGGTAATCGTCTGTGCCGAACCGCCAGGCCGAGACATCCAACCGTCGTCGCAATGTCGAGAAGATCGACAGCCCTGGCCAGTCGAAGTCTCCGTGGTAGCGGAGCGGGCAACCGGCCCTAGCCAGCCGCTCCAGGAGCACCAGGCCGGCCGTGCTCGGGACCCCCTCCAGGCACACCAACGTGGCCGAGCCGTCGCCCAGGCGGTCTGCGGCGGCCGCCACCACGGCGGGGTTCTCGCAGCAGAAGATCGGCGTAGGTGTGTCGGGCTCGAGCTCGCCCATCGACACCTGGCGCAAGGTCAGGCGAAGGGGCTCGCCGAACTGGGCGTGGTCGCGGACCATGCTGCCGACCAGTTCGGACGTGCCCCGGGGGCGCAGGTTCATCACCAGGACGTGGCACGAGAGGTCGTCGCAGACGACGCCGGCCGCCCGCCATGCCGCACGCCACTCGCCGGCGGTCTCGGGTTGTGACGCATCCGAGCGCGAGTCCAGTGCCTGGAGCACGAGTGTCCCAGTGGGCCGGCCCCGATCAAGGCCGTGGGCGTCGCCGGTCGTCTCGGCGGCCAGCACGGCGAGTCCGATGCCGTTCCCGGGTAGCCGGGCCAGCACGTCGAGAGCGCGGCCGACCAGGTGCTCGACACCGTCCGCTCCGGCCAGGCGGCTGGCGAGACCCGAACCCTGCAGGCTCGAGAGCCAGTCGGAGAGATGGGGGTCGTCGACGACCGCCGAGTGCGCTCCGAGGCCCGACCACGTGGCGGCCCGACGCGTCGTGGTCGCCTCCTTCTCCGCTTGCCGGTCACGGAGCGGTCCTCCGAGCGCGGTCAGGACGTCGATCAGGCCGTGGCCGGCGCTGCTCGTTCGCAGGACGAGGTCCAGGGCATCGAGCCGCACCCGAACCTCGCGCCTGGGCCGGACGATGCCCAGGAGCCCGGCCACGGCGTCGGCCTCCTCTCGGGTCAGCCCTTTGAGTACAAGTGGTGTCCCATACAAGGTCAAACCGTTGGCCTCCAGCCGACGACGGGCGGCACGCCACAGCTTGTCGAGATCCGGTCCGGCCAGGAGCTCGGCGACTTCGGGGTCCACCGACTCCCACTCGGTCACCACAGGATGCTCACAACGACAACTCCGCTCCCGTGGCCCGAACCCGGCCCACCTCGCGTCGGCATCGCCTCTTCGACGAGACTGCCGCCGTCCCATCGCATGGGCATGCTGCTGACGCCTTCGGCCGGTGGCCGCCGCAACAGGTCGTAGATCATCACACCTGGCACCTGCTCGTACGCGCCCCAGAGCTCATGCCCGGTCATGATTACGTCGAGGTCGAACCGGACGAGGAGGCCCATGAGGTCGGCCCGCATGCCCTCGTCGATACCGGCGAACGCCTCGTCCAGCGCGATCAGGCGCGGCGCCCCGCCCTCGGCAGCGTTGTAATGGGCCGCGGCGGCAGCGAACAGCGGGAGGTGGAGCGAGACCGACTGCTCACCACCGGAGAGGCTGCGGAACACGGACCGGGTCAGTTGCCTGCTGCCACCGGTTGCCAGCACCAGGAACGGCACGAACGAGTGCCAGGTCCGGTAGTCGAACACCCTGGTCAGCACGGCCTCGTAGCCCGCACCCGGATTGGCCGCCCGCTCCTCGGCGATGGCACCGGCGAAGAACCGGCGCAGGCGCTCGCGGTCGTCCGGGCCCAGCAGCTCGGGGGACTTCCGGAGCAGGTCCATGGCGTCCTGCTGTGCCGTCGATCCCTGGTCGAGCTGCCAGCGGAGACGGACCCGGAGCCCGCTCGCCGTCGGTGTGCCGCGCAGGCATGCGTTGATGTCCACCACCAGCTCGTGGGCGTTGTTCAGCAGGTCCCGCAACGTCTCCGACACTCGGGTCAGCAGGTGGCGCTCGAAGATTTCCCGGTCGCGTTCGTCGAGGAGTTCTTCGTGCTGGGCCACCTGAGCGGCCAGCTCCCGGGCCAGCTGCAACACCGACATCGTCCCGGTCTCCGACGTCACCTGCACGATCCCGACATCGTCGTCGTGGATCTGCGACGGCTCGAAGCCGTGCCGCAGACCGTCCATGAGGACGCGGTAAGCCAAGTCCAGTTGGTTGGTGGCGGCCCTGACGGCCTCGGGTCCGGTGTCGATGTCGCTTGTCGCTCGGGCCACGAACCGGCACAACTCGACCGGGTCGGTGGGCGGCGTCGAACCGGTGATGTCCGCGTCCACATCTTCGCGGCCGTCGGTACGCGCCGCGACGGCCTCCCACACCTCCGACCGGGCTAGGACGGCGACAGGCTCCCGCCTCTCCTTGACCAACCCATCGGCGTGCTCAACCGCCTCCCGGGCCGAGTCGGCGTGCGACCTCGCCGCGCCAACGTCCTCTTTCCGCTCGAACGTGGCCACGGTCGTCTCCTCGACGCGGGCCTTCAGGTCGTCCACCTCGCCCTCGATTTCCCGGCGCCGACGCAAGGGGGCCTCGGCGTCCGGGCCCAGTTGCCGGCGCATCTCCGCAACCCGCTCCGCCAGCCGCTCGGCATGCTGACTCACCGTCGCATGCTCGTGACGCCGTCGGGAAAGTGCCTCCTCGAATCGATCGAGGCGGGCCGACGCATCCAGCGCCTGGCTGCGCAAGTGTTCCGCACTTTCGACGATCCGCTGCAGCTCGGCCGTCGACTTTTCGTAGTCGCGCACGGCCGAGGTCACCTCGTCGAGCCCGGCCGGGTCGGTCGGCAGGCCGAGGCGGACCCCCTCCGCCCGAAGTGCCTCGGCCGACAGCGCGGCCTCTTTCCGCCGGTCGACGGCGGTCGCCCGATCTCCTTCGGCGATGGCTACCCGTTCGGCGGCCACGGCCACGGCCACGGCATGGCCGAGTTCTTGTCGCGCTGCTGTGACCGCATCGGTGGACGGCAGCGAACCCTCTGCGGCCTCAATGGCCGCGAGCCGCTCCTCGACGGCGAGCCGCTCCTTGTCCAGGGACCGGAGCTCCTCGTCGATGGCGGCCACCATGGCGTCAAGCTCGGCGAGCCGGCGCTGCCGGCGGGCTTCTCTCGCCGCGGAGCCGATGAACTCCGCCGCCGGCTTGGCATACCGGCCGGTCAGAGGCCCGAGCGAGAACCGCCGTCGGGCAGGACGCCGATGCCGGTCCCTGCGAGGGCGATCGACCGGAGCACCGCCTCGACTCGGGTGCGATCCAGGCCAGAGCCCTCGGCCGGGTCGGCCGTGAGCACGTCGTGGAGTGACGGGCCGGCCGCTGCCGGACCCGGGGCCAACCACGCGTCGAGCTCGGCGCCGTCGGGACGGGCACCGGGATGCTCCGTGGTCGCCGACACCCACGCGTCAAGTAGGCCCGCTGCGTGGAGGGCGGCCTCGATGCCGGAACGGTCGTCCTCGGCCACACCTTTCCGGAAGTCGCAGCACGCGAATAGGGGCGCACCGGACCGGCCGGCGCGGTCCGCCGGCCGGACGGCGAGCCGGTCGGGTGCGGGCAGGGGGTTGTTGGCCACCGTGCTCCGCTCGGCCATGAGCCGGCCGTGCTCCTCGGTGGCCACCCGGTGGCGGTCGCCGATGCGGGCCAGCTCGACGCCGACGTCGTGCCGCTTCGGACCGAACAGGCCGGCGGCCACCTCGGCGAGCGACCGGGATGCCGGTGCGCCGCTCCGTCCGGCGATGTCGGCGAGGATCGGCTGCTCTTCGGGCGTGAGCGCGCCGGTGCTCGAGCACCAGGCCTCCACGGCTTGGACCAGTGCGACCACGGTCCCGTCCAGCGCGGCCTCCGCCCCGTTTCGACGTGACGCCGCGTCGTCCGCCTCCCGGCCGGAGGTGCAGGCCCGTTCCTCTGCGTCGCCGGCACGCTGCGAAGCGGAGTGGGCCGCCTCGATGGCCCGGCGGACCAGGCCGATCTCGTCCAACCGGAACGTGGCAGGCGACCGCAGTGCGGCGCCCAACCCGGTGCCGGACAGATCGTCCCGTCGGGCCGACCACGACACGCCGGCCGTGTCGGCGGCCCGCGCCGATTCGCCGAACAGCCGGTCGACCGCGGCGTCGGCGGCGTGCAGGTCCCGGGTTGCGCATTCGGCCTCGGTCGCCGCCCCGTCGCGCGTCAGCGTCGCCTCCTCGAGCATTTCGGTGGCCCCGTCGTCCCGCTTCCGGGCGTCCGACGCCTGGTCGGCGAGGGTGGCCAGTGCCGCCGCGTCACGGAACGCCGGGGACTCGAGTACGGCGCGCAGCCGCTCCTCGGCCAGGGTCAGCCAGCGGCCGGACTCCTCCCGGGCCTGCTCGAGCGTCCCGAGGTCCGCCACCGCCCGTTCCAGGGCCCGCTCCGCGTCGGTCAGCCGGGTGCGGGCCCGCCTGCCGGTGCGCACCGCTTCGAGCAGCCCGTCGGCCCGGGACCGGGCGACGGTGCGGAGGTATGAGCGGTAGACGGGGCAGAAGTCGTCGACGGCGCGTCTGGCGTCGTGCAAGCGGGACAGGTCGCTGCGGACCGCGTCCAGGTCCTCGAAACTGGCCGCCACCTCGGCAACCAGGCTGTCGGGAACGGGCGGGAGGCCCTGGGTCAGCACGGCCGAGAGCTCCTCGGGCTGCAGCTTGCCGGCCAGGTGGGGGCGGCGCAGCACTAGGAGGAGGTCGACCAGGTGGCGGTAGCGTTCCGGGCCGACCTTGAACAGGGCACGGTCCACGGCGGCCCGGTAGGCCTCGGCCGTCTCGTAGACGGCGGCGCCACCGAGGGCCTCGACTAGCTGGGCCCTGGTCATGGGCGTCCCGTCCGGCACCAGGTCGAGGTCGAGTTCCGGCCGCCGGTCCGTCACGAAGAACCACGCCTCGGCATCCCGCTGCTTCGAGGCCCGGGCACCGCAGCCGATGGTCAGGAACCGGTCGTCCCGGGCCAGCTCCATCCACACGTACCCGACCCGCTGGTCGCGGCGGAAGTGGCTCCCGCTGCCCTCCTCCTTCTGTTCGGAGAGCAGCAGCGTCTTCATCGACCGGCCGCCGCCGCAGGGGTCCATCCGACCCGAGCTCATGACGGCGTCGAAGACGAAGGGCACCAGCAGGGCCAGCGCGTTGGACTTTCCCGAGCCGTTCGGTCCCCGTAGGATCAGGCGGCCGTCGACAAAGAGGAACTCCTGGTCGTCGTACTCCCAGATGTTGCGGATCCCGACCCGGTTCGGCCGCCACCGGTCCGTGGGAGGCGCCGCTGCGGCTCCATCGTCAGTAACCGTCGTCACCGGGTAACCCTGCCGGCCCGAACAGGCTCTGCACGGGGTCTGGCAGGCGCACGTCGGCCCGGTAGCGGGCCATCGCCGGGCGCACCACGAGGTCGTCGCCTTCGACCCGGACCAGATCGGTCTGCACGAGCAGCCCGACGGCTTCGCGACGGAGCCGCGGGTGGTCGTCCCGGTAGTCGGCCGTGAAACGGTCCTGGAACGCGTCGACCACCCGGGCCCACGCCCTATCGGCGACGGCAAGCCCGAGGCGACGGCCCACTACGGGGGTTTCCGGGACCTCCTCCGTTCCGGGGGGCATCGCCGGAACCTCGGTTGCGGGCAACGGCCGCTCGCCCCTCGGCAGTGCCGGTGCCAGCGCGTCGGCGACCAACTCGGTGCCGTAGAGGAGTGCCGCGTGGGCCACAGCCCCGCTGCCGGGGAACGCGATCGCCGAGGGCGCGTCGATGAGGGCCATGCCCTCGGCCCGGGTCTCGAGCCAGCGGCCGGTCAATCGCTCGATCTCGTCGCGCACCCGGCCCCGGCGCTGCCGGGCGAAGGCCCGCTCCTGCTCGTCGAGCTCGTCGAAGTAGACGACCGGCTGCAGCAGCAGGCGCCGGATGACCCGGTGCCGCACCCTCGCCGCCTCCCCGTCGGGTGTGGAGGGGTAGGTTTCGGCCAGGAAGGCCTCGGGGGTGTCGATCCCCGCCAGGACGCTGGGCGGTGATACCAGGAGGTGCCCAGCGGCGCCGGCGTCGACGTCGTAGAGGGCGTCGCCCCCGAGTCCGTCCGACGCGGCCAGGAACGCCTCGGTGGCCCCGTCGAGCACGGTGAGGACGCCGAGTTGTTCTATGGCCCCGACGGCGTCGACGAACGCCCTCCGCTGCTCGAACACGGTGAGGTCGACGGGGAGCGTGTCGTCGCCGGCGCGGATCCGGGTCACCTCGCCGGCCAGCGCGGAGATGCTGGTCTGCGTACCGACCGACTCCAGCGCGGAGAGCACTAGGCACCAGTAGGCGTAGGCCCACGGCGAGAACGGCCGGCCGGTGCGCGACAGCGCCGGCCGGGTCGCGGTCACCTCGGCCGGCCGCCGGAGCAACCGTGCGTACCGGGCCCCGAGGTCGAGCCGCCACCGGCACATCCGCCAGAACTCGTTGCGCAGCGGTTCCTCGAAGCGGCGGATCAGCGGCAGCGCACCGGACGTTGGCCAGTTCGCCGTGACGAGGGGGTGGGACAGCAGGGTTCGTGCCGTCTCCTGGAAGTCCTCGCGCTCGGCTGGGTCGAGCTGCGCGGCCACTCGAGCCAGGCCCACCGTCATGCTCGCTGCACCTCAAGAGCCAGCCCGTCCAGGGTGAGGGAGCCGCCCGGTCCGTTGACGTAGGTCGTCATGTCTGCGGTGGCCAGGGTCATGCGGACGCCTTCCGCCTCGACTTCGACCTTGAACTCGCCTGACAGTGGACGCCGGTGGAGCCCTCGGTCGAGCAGCTCGAGCAACAGAGCGAACTCGCCCCGGGGCAAGCGACGGTCCTCGACCGGGCGGGCACCGAGCCCGGAGGCCGCCTCGGCGCGGGCGGTCCGATACCGACCGTGCTCGGCGGCAAGCAGCTCCCTGACCCCGGAGAAGTCGTCCGCCGGCCGGGGCGGGGGAGGCGCCGAGCGCTTGCCGTAGCGGCGCAGGGTCACCGGGACTTCGACTGGGTCGGCGTCCCACCAGCTGGCCGCGCCCGACTCGGCGTCGGGGTCGTCCGTCGCCGTGGCCAGATGGAGGGGTGTCGCCAGTCCGAAGGATGCGTCGAAGAGGCGGTGAGCTTCGTCGGCGTTGCAGCGGAGGAACCACCGGGCCAGACGTCGGAGTTCGGACGCCCGGGTGATCGGGCGGGTGGCGCTCTCGGTCAGGCGGCGCAGCAACGCCATCAGGTCACGGATGGCGGAGGTGGTGGCACCGGAGAGCTCCTCGACTCCGGACGGGCGTCCGTGAGCGGGCCGGAACCACGACACCAGTCCCTCCCAGCGATCGCTCCAGCGAGCGGCCAGGTCGATGTCGACGAACAGGCCGGCCGAGTCGTCCCCCTCCGCGGCCAGCCCCACCACGCGGTCGATCCCACGTCGCTCCACATCGGTGATCTGGGCGGCGATGGTCAGCCGGTACCGGATTACCTCGTCGAGGAACTGCTGGAGGTAGTCGATGAGCAAGTGCTTGTAGGCCAGGAACCGCTCGGGAGCGACTTCGTGCTCGCGCCGGAGCTCCCCCATGGTGGCGTGGAAGTCGCGTGCATTCGCAGCCAGGTCGCGCAGGGCGCCGTCGAGGTCGCGAAGCCGGAGGTAGGCGGCGGTGGCGTCGCCGTCGTCGACGGCGGCGGCCAGGCCCTCGAGGTTCTCCCGGATGTCGCGGAACAGGGCGCGCTGCAGCGACCCGGACTGCTCGGCGGCGCCCAGAACCCGTACCACCGCGTCGTGGGTGGCCTGCCCGGCCGGGGTGAGGTGCCACAGCTCGCGCCGACGCCGGAAGTCCTCGAGTCGGGCCACCCGGTTGGTGTCCTGGGTCCAGGTGACCGCCCCCAGTCCTCGAGCTGGCCCAACTGCTGGGCGAGGTGGGAGGCGTCGTGCCCCGCCTGCGACAGCTCGGCCGCGAGCTGCTCGGTCCGGACCTCCACCTGGTATCGCTCCTTGGCCGCCACCAGGACGGAAAGGATGGCGGCGTAGATCGGGGCGGAGGGCTCGACAGCGCCTCGCAGGACCTGCAACTGGTCGAGATCCTCGGCGTCGAGGAGGCGCTCGTGCAGGGGCGGCCGTCCGTTTGTCCCTGTCACCGGGTCCCTGGCCGTCGGGGTTTCAGCAGCCACGGCTTCTGCGCCGTCGCCGTCGCCAACGGTCGGGGAAGTTCCGGGTTCGACACCATCGGGGTGCGGTGGATCGAACGTCTCGGGCATTCCGGACAGCGTACGCAGTGGATGCGCCCAGGACATCTCATGAGGAGGGGCCCGCCTCGTACCTTCATCATTCTGGGCGGAGGTTCGAAGGGTTGATGGCACCACACGGCGAGCAGGCCGCCAGCGAGGCTGGTGGGCGGAGGGACTGGCGCTCGAAGTACTTGCCTTCCACCAAATACCACCGAATGGTAGTATCGGATGTATGGCAAGAGAGAAGGCAACCATCACGTTGGACCGCGGCAAAGCCGCTGCCGCTCGGGCTCTCCTTGGGGTCGGCTCCACCTCGGAGGCCATCGACGTGGCGTTGGATCAGCTCATTCACGCCGAGCGCCTTCGGGCCGACATCGCGGCATACCAACGCACGCCACCGACGCAGGACGAGGTTGCGTTGGCATCATTCGGCGACGCTGGCGGCATCGGCGACGACACCGACTGGGAAGCGTTGTACGCCAACGACCTCTCGTGACCGCCGTCGTACGTCGGGGCGAGGTCTGGCTCGCCGATCTTGACAAGACCCGTCCCGTCATCGTCCTCACCCGCGATCCCTTGGGACGGCTCCTCCACTCGGTGATCATCGCTCCTGTCACTTCAACCATCCGGGGTCTGTCCACCGAGGTGCCACTCGGGCGCGACGACGGCATCCGACACCCGTCAGTCGCGAACCTCGACAACGTCCAACTTCTCTCCCGCGATCGTTTCCGTAGACGCATCGGACGAGCTCAGCCCACCACCATGACGGCGATGTGCGCTGCCCTGTCGGTGGCCGTGGACTGCAGGGACTCCAGCAAGTCGTAGGACGCGTATCCGGTCCCACGCTGTTGGCTTGGACTTCAGGCCTGCGGGTTGCCATACGTTCGCCACGAGGGTAGTGGCATCTGTTCCAAGGGCCCTCGACGCCCGGGCGGAGGCAGTTCCTCCTACCATACCCGGTTCTTCTCGATCACCCCGAGCGGCCTCCGACCACGGCCCGGGGCTACCGCTGGATCGCCGACAACCACATCCTCCCCGCCCTCGACGACACCACGGTCGAGGTACTGAAACAGCACAAGAAGAGGATGGAGGTGCGGGCAAAGGCCTGTGGCACGACGCTCGCTCTCGCCGTCTTCGTCTTCACCCGATCTGCCGACGGCTCCGAGCCCCGGGTGCCGAGCGAGGTCACCAATGGTGTCCATCCGGCTCCGGAACAGCGTCGGCCTCAATAACGTGCGGCTGCACGACCTGCGATTTCCGACCATCACTGGTGTGGTTTGGGCAGTGTCACACGGACGAGGCAGTATTCCGGGGTGATCGTTCTCCACGCCGTGTGGCTGAGCTCTGTCGGGCGTCTCGCCGTGTGGGCGGAGGACGGTGGCCGCCCTCGAACAGCTCCGGCTCGTCGTGGGCGCCCGCCCCGGCGGCCACGCCCGAGGCCCCATCCCTTTGCCCTCGATGTCGACGCCATCCGACACGCTGTCACCGAGTTCGGAGGGCTGCTGGTCGGAAGCCCGATCGGGGTGGACGAGATGGAGCTCATGCTCGAACTGCCCGACGCGGGTGGAGGACCGGTCGCCTCCCCGTGGCTCGACGACGAGCCCACCGACCCGACGTCGGACCTTTCGGCCTCACCGGAGCCTCTCCCACTGTGGACAGCCCCGGGTCTGGTCCTCGAATGGCCGGATGTCTGGCACGTCCTCTCGACGTTGGTGGCCGTGGCCGGCGACCCTGTGGGCCCTTCGACCTCCGACCCGTCCGGCATCGCCATCGCCGCCGACTTCCGGTTCGCCGCACGGGCAGCTGAGATGGTGCTGGAGTTGACCACCCGAGGACGTGTACTCCCTTCTCTCGAGCTCACCACCGACGGATGGTGGGCTTGCTGGCGTCCGCTCGTCGACGGGCTTGACCGTGGTCGGATCGAGGCGCTGTTGTGGTCGTTTCCCGCAGCTTTTCTGGCTACGGCTGCTCCTTCCGAAGGCCAGGATCTCGTTGATGGCGGCCCGGCGCCGGAGACACCCGACGAGGCCCTCCGCTCCCTGATGTGGGGCTTCACCGATGCGCTGGCCCGGCGGTTCACCCCCGATCGGCGACCCGCCGTCCGACGACGCGGACCGAGGGCAACGGGTTCCGTCGACGCGTGGCTGGCCGCCCTGGTCTCGCCCGATGGAATCGTGGAGGCCGATGGCGACGAGCTCGCTGTGCTCGCCGGCAAGCTCGGTGCCTGGCAGGCCACGGCGACCACGCTCGCTGAACCGGTGCGGACCTGCTTCCGGATCATCCCGCCTGGTGACGGAGCGGAAGATCTCCCGGGAGTAAAGGACGATGGTCTGGAGCGGTCGGGGCGGCGCCGTCCGAAGGGTCAACCCGAACGCATCGCCGAATGGCGGATCGAGTTCGCCCTGCAGGCCGTGGACGACCCGAGCCTGCTCGTGTCCGCTGCCACCGTGTGGACCGACGGCCCTGAGCTCACTGCTCTGGAGCGCCACGTGGCGCACCCCGACGAGCAGCTCCTCCGCGGCCTGGGGCGGGCGGCTCGACTCGTCCCCTCACTCGGTCCGGCGCTGGCCGACATGGCACCCTGCGAGCAGAGGACCGACGCCACCGGAATCCTCGCCTTCCTCCGCGACGGTGCCCCGCTCCTGGAGGAGGCCGGATTCGGGGTGATGGCGCCACCCTGGTGGCGTTCCTCTAGGGCGCGCCTTGCCCTTCGGCTCAAGGCTCGGACCGGCTCGAAGATCGCCGGCTCCACAGGGACCATCGGGCTCGAAGGCCTCTGTGACATCCGGTGGGAGGCGGTGCTCGGGGACGACAAACTCGGGCTTGTCGAACTACGTCAACTTGCGCGCCTCAAGCAACCGCTCGTCCGGCTCCGCGGCCAGTGGGTGGAGCTCCATGAAGAGGATCTCGCCGCCGCCATCACCGCGGTCGCAAAGAAGGGCGCGACCGCGGAACACATGTCGGCCGGCGAGGTTCTGCGCACGGCCCTCGGGCTCGAGCAGGCCACGGGCGGACTGCCGGTGGCAGCGGTCGAGGCGGACGGATGGCTCGGGGACCTGCTCGCCGGTGCCGACGACCGACACCTTCGGTCGATCCCGACGCCAGAAGGCTTTGTTGGTGCGCTCCGCCCCTACCAGGAGCGCGGGCTCGGATGGCTCGCTTTCCTCGGTGACCTCGGCCTCGGGGCATGCCTCGCGGACGACATGGGTCTCGGGAAGACGGCTCAGCTGCTCGCCCTGTTGGTCCACGAGCGCTCCTGTGGTGACGATTCGCCGACGGGCCAACGGGCTACCACGTCGGCGCGCCGAGGGGCCTCTGCCGCCGCGAAACGGCGAACCGCCGTGCCGACACTGGGCCCGACACTCGTGCTGTGCCCGATGTCGCTGGTCGGCAACTGGCAACGCGAGGCCGCCCGCTTCGCCCCGAAGCTGTCGGTCTACGTCCATCACGGACCGGACCGCCTCGACGGCGAGGCGTTCACCAGCCACGCCGGCACGGCTGATGTGGTGCTTTCGACCTACGGTTTGGCCGCCCGTGACCAGCAGCTGCTGTCGACGGTGCCGTGGCGGCGGATGGTTCTCGACGAGGCGCAGCAGATCAAGAACGGCGCAGCCCGTACCACCCAGAGCATCCGAGCGATCCCGGCTGAGCGGCGGATCGCCATGACTGGCACGCCGGTGGAGAACCGCCTGTCCGAGCTCTGGTCGATCATACACTTCCTCAATCCGGGCATGCTGGGCTCGGAGAAGGCCTTCCGCTGTCGGTTCGCCCTCCCCATCGAGCGTGACGGTGACGACGAGGCCGCCGCCCGTCTCCGCCGGATTACCGGTCCGTTCGTTCTCCGTCGACTGAAGACCGACCGGTCGATCATCGCCGACCTTCCCGACAAGCTCGAGATGAAGGAGTTCTGCAACCTGACCCGCGAGCAGGCCACCCTCTACCAGGCCGTCGTCGACGACATGTTGGCCCGGATCGACGAGACCGAGGGTATCGAACGCCGTGGGCTGGTCCTCGCCACGATGATGAAGCTCAAACAGGTGTGCAACCACCCGGCGCAGTTCCTGGCCGACGGCTCGTCGATCGCGGGTCGGTCGGGCAAGGTGGCACGGCTCGTCGAGGTGCTCGAGGAGGCAGTGGCCGAAGGCGACCGATCCCTCGTCTTCACCCAGTTCACGCAGATGGGGGACATGCTGGAGCGGCACCTGCGCAACCGTCTGGGCTGCGACGTGGCGTGGCTCCACGGTGGGGTGTCGAAGAAGGCGCGGGACGCGATGGTCGAGCAGTTCCAGGGCGCGGGGGGTGCGCCGGTGTTCCTGCTGTCACTGAAGGCCGGCGGCACCGGCCTGAACCTGACGGCGGCGACCAACGTCGTGCACTTCGACCGATGGTGGAACCCGGCAGTGGAGGACCAGGCGACCGATCGGGCCTTCCGGATCGGCCAGAAGCGAAATGTGCAGGTGCGGAAGTTCGTGTGCGGTGGGACCCTCGAGGAACGGATCGACGCCATGATCGAGGCGAAGCGCGCCCTAGCCGACCGCATCGTCGGCTCCGGCGAGGGCTGGGTCACCGAACTATCCACCGAACAGCTCCGCGAGGTCATCGCCCTGTCGGCCGACGCGGTGGGGGAGGACTGATGCCACCCCGTCGCCCGACCTCCCGTCGCCCCACGGGCCATTCCGGGCGCCCTGCCGACGGGTGGTGGCCACCCTCCTCGACGCCGATCGCAGTCGAAGGCGGTTTGCAGGCACGCAGCCAACGTGGGCGGATCGGCGACACCTGGTGGTCGCAGCATTTCATCGCCGCGCTCGAGACATTCGGCATCGGCAGCCGTCTCCAACGGGGCAAGCGGTATGCCCGAACCGGCCAGGTGCTCACGATGGAGGTGACTGCCGGTCAGGTGAAGGCCTCGGTCCAGGGGTCGCGGGCCAAGCCCTACCGGGTGTTCATCGAGACTGATGTGCTCACCGTGCCCGAGTGGAATGCGATCGAGTCCGTCATGGCGTCGAGCGCGGTCTTCGCGGCCAGGCTGTTGGCCGACGAGATGCCCGAGGAGATCGAGGAGGCGTTCGCCGACTCGTCGAGCTCGCTGTTCCCGACCTCGGCAGACGGGCTCGACTCGGCCTGCTCGTGCCCGGACTGGGAGAACC
Source organism: Acidimicrobiales bacterium (assembly GCA_017883135.1). Classification (GTDB taxonomy): domain Bacteria; phylum Actinomycetota; class Acidimicrobiia; order Acidimicrobiales; family RAAP-2; genus Bog-756. The sequence continues at coordinate 5,128 of JADGOE010000055.1, read as the reverse complement.
CGTGCAAGCACATCGCCGCGGTCTACTACCTCCTAGCGGAGGCCTTCGACGCCGATCCTTTCCTGATCTTCGCCTGGCGTGGGCGGGCAAAAGAGGAACTGCTCACTGGCTTGCGGGCCCGCCGGCGTGGATCGGACCCGAACGACAGCCCTGAGTCAAGTGCCGTGGCCAAGTCTGCCGAGACCGGACCATTCGGATGGCCGATGGCCGATCCGGACCGCATTGCTGCAAGGCAGCCTGCCCACTCGATCTCCCCGTGGGGCGTTGAGGCCGACCTGGCGGCCATCGAGATCCGACCTCGCTTGGCCGTCGCCCCCGACCTGGTCCTCCGCCAACTCGACCCAGCACCCCTCGCCTCCGACGGGGTACGGATCACCGAGGAGCTTCGTGCGATCTACGTGGCGATCACAGCCGGTGCCGCGACCCTGGTCCTCGACGAGGAGTCGGGGTAGCGGACCGTGGTGAGCCAGTCGGCACAGTGGCTCACCTCGCCAGTGGCTCTAACGACGCAGTTCCTTCAGCTGACACCTCATGTACCCGGAAAAGTTGCGGCTGGTGTAGGGAATCCGTCGAGCCGGATGCGACTGCTCACCTCTGTTGCGCCGGCTCGGGACCTCGGCCATTGCAGGACAGCTGGGCGCCACTCCGCCGGCCTGGAGACGGACGGAACCCGCCTTCGAGCATTCCGGACTCATGTCTCGATTGCAGTCGGACGGCGCCAATGCCCCGAACGCCCTCCTAACTTCTCCCACAGCGTGAGGTCCTCGATCGACGGGGGAAGATCGCTTTGACGGCACGCGCCGACGATGGTGAGCGCGGCCATCGTGCAGGCGGTGAGTGCCTCCATCTCCACCCCTGTTCGGTCGACGGTCTCCGCGATGGCCGACACGTCGACCACCCCTGTTGCCACAGCGAGGTCCACCGTCACCGCCGAGAGGGGGAGCGGATGGCAGAGCGGGATGAGCGACGCGGTGAGTTTGGCACCCTGGATTCCGGCGATTCGGGCTTCTCCGAGCAGGTCGAGCACGTCGAGCTCGTCGGGAAGGCAGGCATCGAGCTCGCCGGAGAAGACGACCCGGCATGCCGCTCGAGCCAGTCGATAGGTCGGGGGCTTCTCCGACACCGCGACCATGCGGGCGTGTCCCCGTCCGTCGACATGGGTGAGGTGGGGTTCGGTGAGGGGTACGTGTCTGTGTTCGGGCTCGTCGGTGGCGCGTCCAGGCTCGTGTTGGTCGGTCGGTGTTGCCGGGTGCGGTGTGTTCTCGCCGGCAAGCAGGGCCAGGACGTGAGGGAGCAGCGCCGCGACTGCATTGATGGACTCCACCACCGCGAAGGGTGAACCGGGCAGGTTCAAGAGCAGGCACCGGTCGATCGATCCGGCGATGCCGCGGGAGAGCGCACCGAGTGGGCTCGACGAGCGGACCGCTTCGGCCAGTCCCGGAGCAGCACGCTCGATGACCTGGGCAGTGGCTTCAGGGGTGAGGTCCCGCGGTCCGAACCCGGTGCCTCCGGTGGTCACCACCAGGCCGGCAAAGCCGGCCGTCATCTCCCGGAGCCGTTCGGCGACGGGAGCGATGCCGTCGGCCACGACCGACGTCTCCACCACGGCGAGGCCGAGCTCTTCGAGCCGATCGACGAGTGCGGGACCCGAACCGTCGGGACGGGCCCCGACTGCGACGGAGTCCGACACGGTGAGGACTTTGGCTACGAGTGCCATGCGGCGATCCTAGGGTCAGAAACGCCATTCGAGCAGTGACGCCGTGACGGAGTCGCGCATCTTCGAACCCTTCATCACCTACTGCCGGTGGCTATCCGGCCTGCGCCGGGTAGGTGTCGATCTGGGTGGCCTTCACCGAGGCCCACACCGGCGACCCTTCGGTCAGACCGAGTTCGGCCAACGAGACGGCGGTGATCTCGGCGGTCACGGGGACCGGCTCGCCCACCAGCACCCGTGCCCTGTCACCCATCAGGTGAACCTCGCTCACCCGGGTCGACCATGTGTTGCGAGGGCTCCCCCCCGGCCGCTGGAGGTACAGGGCGATGTTTCGGGGGGCGATGACCATGAGTACCTCACCGGTCGCCGGGCTGGCCGTTTCCAGGGCGGTGCCATTGGCCAGGACGAGGGTCGTCCCACTGGCGCGGGCGGTGAGCAGGTTGAGGCCCATCAAGTCCGCGATGTACGTGGTGCGGGGACGGGTCGTGACCTCTTTCAGGGTCCCTTGTTGGACGATCCTCCCGGCTTCGACGATGACGAGCCGATCGGCGATGGCCGCCGCGTCGAGGGGGTCGTGGGTCACCATGACGCACGACCCCGCGAACTCGGCGAGGTGGCGTCGCAGCTGGTGGCGGACCGATCCTCGGGTGCCGACATCCAGGGCGGCCATGGGCTCGTCGAGAAGGAGCAGCCGGGGGCTGGTGGCCAACGCCCGTGCCAACGCCACCCGCTGGGCCTCCCCGCCCGAGAGCTGTCGGGGCTTCGACTCGGCCTTGTCAGCCAACCCCATTCGACCGAGCCACTCGAGCGCCCGCTTGTCGGCGTCGGCTTTGGTCGCCCCGCGTCCCCGAATCCCGAACGCGACGTTTGCTGCGGCGGTGAGATGGGGAAAGAGGAGATAGTCCTGAAAGACCATTCCGCACGGACGATGCTCCGGTGGGACCAGCACACCGGCATCAGGATCGTCGAGGACAACATCGTCCAGGACGATCCGGCCGGCGGTCAGTGGCCGGAGCCCGGCCAGAGCGCGGAGCAACGTGGACTTTCCGCTGCCGTTCGGACCGAGCACGGCCACCACCTCGCCGTCGGCCACGTCGAGGTGGATGCGCTCCTCGAACGTGCCCACGGTGACCCGCATGTCGGCGTCGAGGCTCACGATTTGATGGTGCCCAACCACCAGCCTCGCAGTGAAACAAGGACGACGACGGAGATTGCCAGCAGCGCCAGCGACAAGGCGACGGCGAGGGCCTCGTTGTTCTGGAGCGCCAGGTATACCGCGAGTGGAAGCGTCTGTGTTCGTCCTTGGATGTTGCCGGCGAAGGTGATCGTGGCACCGAACTCGCCGAGGGCCCGGGCCCAGGTGAGCGCGGTCCCGGCGATCAGGGACGGGGCGATCATCGGGAGGGTCACCCGGCGGAAGGTCGTCCACCGACCGGCTCCGAGGTTGGCCGCTACCTCCTCGTAGCGACCGTCCATCGAACGCAGGGCCGCTTCCACCGTGATGATCAGGAACGGCATTGCCACAAACGTCTCGGCCAGTACCGCACCGGCGGTCGTGAACGTGAACTGGATCCCGAACAGGCTGTAGAGATGCTTCCCCACGAGCCCGTCCCGCCCGAAGGCCACCAGCAGCGCCACCCCGCCGACCACCGGCGGGAGCACCATGGGCAGGATGGCCAGCGCTCGGACCAGGCTGCGTCCGGGCAGCTGGGTCCGAGCGAGCACCCATGCAAGGGGCACGCCGAGCACCAGCGAGAGCCCTGTGGCCCATAGCGAGCAGATAAGCGACAGCCTGAGGGCATCGAGTGCAACCGGGGTGGTGAGATCGTTCCACAGCGTGCTCCACGAGGCCTTCGTCAGGAGGCCGATCAGTGGAATGGCCAAGAACGCGACCGTCAACGAGGCAACGACCAGGGCGAAGACCGGAGGTCGTCGTCTCCGTTGTGGTGCGGTCATCGGCTAGGGGCTCAGCCGGGCGGGAGGAATCCAGCGGCCCGAAGCACCTTTTGGCCTTCCGGTCCGATCACGTAGGCGATCCAGGCGTTGGCCAGCGCGGCATTCGTGGTGCCAGTCACCGGTGCGATGGGGTAGCTGGTGACGACGTTCTGGGACTTGGGGATCGGCACTGCCTCGCCGGCGTGGCCCACCGCCTTCGCGTCGGTGACATAGACGATGGCGGCATCGGCATTGCCGGAGGTCACCTGCGCCAGGGTGGTCTTGACGTCTGCGCCGAGGGTCACCTTCGACGTCGGAATGGTGACGCCGGCCTGCTGCAGGACGGTGTCAGCCGCTGCCCCGCAGGGCGCGCTCGGGGCGCAGAGCGCCACCACGTTCGCCTTGTTCAGGCCGGCTAGCGAAGTGATGCCCAGTGGGTTTCCGGGCTTCACCACGATCTCGAGCGTGTTCCGGGCGAAGACCACCGGCTTCCCTTTGATGTTGCCCGAGGACTGCGCCGCCGTCATGTTCTTGGTGCTGGCCGAGGCGAACACGTCAGCCGGCGCTCCCTGTTGGATCTGGAGGACCAGCGCGCTCGACGAACCGAAATTGAAGGTGATCTTGGTGCCTGGGTGGGCCGATTGGAACCGGGTGCCAAGCTGGTTGAAGGCGCCGGTCAGCGACGATGCGGCCGATACGGTGATCGACCCGCCGACCTTGGGCTGGGTGGTAGTGGTGTCCGACGACGCGGCTGAGCTGCTGCATCCGGTGGCCCCGACAGCCACCATTGCCACCGCAACGAGTGCAATCAGGGGTCGACGCATGCTGGTCTGTTGTGGGCTGGAACTCATATAGGTGGAACCTCCATGATCACGTCGGTGGATTTGACGACTGCGGTGGCGAGATCGCCTTCTTCGAGCCGAAGGTCGTCGGCAGCCTCGCGGGTGAGGAGCGAGACGATCCGAAAGCGACCGGCACGCAGTTCGATGATGGCGGTGAGCGTGTCCCGCTCGACGCGTGTCACCACTCCGGTGAAGCGGTTGCGCGCGGACTGCGAAAGGAGTAGCTCCGGCTCGTAGGCATCCTGCTGCTCGCGGACGAACTGAGCGAGCGAAGCGCCATCGACCATGCGGTGCCCGCCCCCCGAACGCGTGGTCTCGAGGCGACCCTCGTCGCACCAGCGCCGCACCGTATCGGTACTGACCCCGAGGAGTTCTGCGAGTTGACCAGGTCGGTATTGTGCCACCAACATCAAAATTAGCCTATAACCTCTGATATAGCCAGTGATTGGCCATCAAGTGGCTGTATTTGCTAGGTCAGAGACCACAGGCCATCGTGGAAGCAAGGTTTGATGCCCATCCTACCGTCCACCGATCGTACGGCACTGTTGCATTGAGCCGCGCGACCCGACGCGAAGCATCAGATAGCCCGAAACTCTCGTATTGAGATGCATCGTGAATACATGGGCGCCACGGGATT
>JADGOE010000054.1 GCA_017883135.1 Acidimicrobiales bacterium | reverse complement strand
CATGTGCACCTCCATGGTCACATGCCAGAACGCGCCCTCCAACCCCGAAATTCCCCTTCAGGTAATATTTCTTGTGAATTGGCGACTCAGGACACTAGGTCGGCTGTCGGGAACGGTGCCACGCCGTTGTAGGCGGGGATGGAGATGGACGTGCCCACACAGGTCACCGGCGGCGTGCTCGCCCCGGCCACCGGTCCCGAGAGGGACCCGATCGTCAACGCCCACGAGCCGACCACCACTGCGACCACGATGCTTGCCCGGGTCAAGGTCCGGCAGGAATCCGTCGCGGTGCGAGCAACTCCTCGCCGTCTTTCGCTGGGACGGGACATGTCCCCACCTCCACGTTGGTGACCTAGACGGTGCTGGCCGGACAGCTTCCATCAAGGGAATCGCATCCAGACCGGTCGACCCGACCCTCCGAGCCGTCGGGCACAGAGCCGCCCGTTCCGCGATGCCCTCGCATGTCCCAAATCCTGACGGGGTACCCCCTCAGGGAATAGGGCCGAAGGTCACGTCGGGTCGGCCTGGCGGACCCCGGGGCCGGGCGCTGAGGGGTCGAGGCGGTCGGGGACATGCGGTCCGACCAGGGGTTGGGGCCCGATCGAGGGCCTGATCGTCGTATGTGTCACACCCATGGCCGATGATGCCCGGGCAATGGGAACCACCCCCGGAACACCAGACCCAGGAGGCCACGCCGTGCCGATCCGCCCCGTCCCCACGATGCCCCTGTCGATCGTCCCCGGGTCAAGGGGTGCGTTGCCCCCGCCCGTGCCTATGGCCCTGCCCTTGGGCCGGTCCCGGCTCGAGGTCGCCCCCTCCCGGTCGTTGACCATCGACTGTGCCGACTGCAGCCACCGGCAGAGTCCGGTGTGTGACGACTGCGTGGTCTCCTTCATCGTCGGGCGCCAGCCCGACGATGCCATCGTCGTCAACGCCGACGAGGCTCGCGCCGTCCGCCTCCTCGAACAGGCCGGACTCGTCCCGGGCAGCCGCCACTCCCCCCGGCAGGTGTGCTGACCCGGGGGGCGTGTCCCGGCGGCGGCGTGTCGGAGTGGCCGGCTGTGCCGTGCAACCATGGGGCGTGCCCCGCACCGCCGTGTCCCACCCGTGTCGCCCGGTGCCGACGGAACCGGACGCTGCACTCAGTCGTGACCTGGTGGAGCTCGGCTTGCGTGGCGGCCTGTCGGCGGTGGGCATCGCCTCGGCCGATCCCTTCGAGGTGACCCGCGTCGATCTGGTCGACCGGAAGCGCCGGGGGCTCCACGGGGGCATGCAGTTCACCTACAGGAACCCCGAGCGGTCGACGGACCCGCGGCGGATCCTGGCGAACGCCCGATCGCTGGTGGTAGGCGCCTGGAGCTACCGAGAGGAGGAGCAGGGTGACGCAGAAGGTGACGGTCGAGGTGACCAGGGGGCCCACGGCCCCACCCGCCCCGTCGGCCGGGTGGCCCGCTACGCGCGCAGCGACCACTACGCATCACTGCGCGGCGCCCTGGGTCCGTTGGCCGATCATCTGCGACGAGGGGGCTGGCGGGCCACGGTGGTGTGTGACGACAACGCCCTGGTCGACCGGGCCGCTGCCCACCGCGCCGGCCTCGGCTGGTTCGGAAAGAACGCCCTGGTCCTGGTACCCGGCCTCGGGTCGTGGTTCGTGCTGGGCACGGTGGTCACCGACGCCCCGTTGCAGACGCCCCCCCTCTCGGTGCCGGCGCCTCATGGGAAGGGTTGCGGGAGTTGCTCCGCGTGCATGCGGGGTTGTCCCACCGGAGCGTTGGTAGCCCCCGGCGTGCTCGATGCGCGGCGCTGCCTGGCCTGGCTGGTGCAGGCGCCAGGCTCGTTCCCCGAGGAGCACCGCATCGCTCTGGGTGACCGCATCTACGGATGTGACGAGTGTCAACGGGTCTGCCCCATCAATCGAATCGCCGACCGAAGGAACCCACCGCCGCCGGCACGGACCGGCACCGAGCCGACGGTCGATCTGCTCGAACTGCTGTGGGCCTCGGACGGGGCACTACTGGATGCGCACGGCAGGTGGTACATCTCCGGGCGTGACCCACGGTACCTGCGGAGGAACGCGCTGATCGCCCTCGGGAATGTCGGCGACGGCCAGGACCCGGAGACCGAACGGACCCTCGATCACTGGCTTGGCGCAAACGATCCGATGCTCGTCGAGCATGCGCGGTGGGCAGCACGGCAGCTGGGCCGTGAGGACTTGGTGGCGAAGTCGTGACCCACCTGCTGGTGACCAACGACTTCCCGCCCAAGGTCGGGGGCATCCAGGCCTACCTGTGGGAGCTCTGGCGCAGGCTCGACCCGGACACTTTCGTCGTCCTGACCGCACGGTCCCATCCGGGGGCCGCGGCGTTCGATCGCGAGCAGGCGGAGCGAGGCATCCGGATCGAGCGGGTGTCGGGCCGGGTGCTGGTCCCCTCCCCGCAGCTGGTGCGGCGCATCCGGGAGACGGCCCATCGGGTCGGTGCCGGCCTGGTGGTGATCGATCCGGCCTTCCCGCTCGGCGTGATCGGCCCACACCTCGGCATCCCCTATGCCGTGCTGCTCCACGGGGCAGAGGTGGCCATCCCCGGCCACCTGCCGGCCAGCCGCCAGGTGATCGCCCGCGTGCTGCGCAGGAGCGCACTGGTGGTGTCGGCGGGCGGCTACCCGGCGGCCGAGGCGTTCCGGGCGCTGCGCGGGAAGGGCATGCCGACGGTGGTGGAGATCCCCCCCGGTGTCGACCTCGATCGCTTCCGGCCACTTTCGGCTGAAGAGCGCACCGAGGCCCGCATCGATCTGGGGCTTCCCGCCGATGGTCCGCTGGTGGTCAGCGTCAGCCGGCTCGTGCCGCGCAAGGGGATGGACGTACTGATCGACGCCGCGGTCCTGCTCCGGGCCGACCTGCCTGATCTCACCGTGGCCATCGCCGGCCGGGGACGCGACATGGACCGTCTGGCCGGCCGGATCGCCGAGCACGGCGCGCCGGTGTGGCTGCTCGGTGGTGTCGCCGATGCTGACCTCCCTCGGCTGGTGGGTGCGGCCGATGTGTTCGCAATGCTCTGCCGCAACCGGTGGCTCGGCCTCGAGCAGGAAGGCTTCGGCATCGTGTTCCTCGAAGCTGCGGCGGCAGGCGTGCCCCAGGTGGCCGGAGCCTCCGGGGGTGCCGGCGAGGCGGTGGTGGACGGGCAGACCGGCCTGGTGGTCGACAGGCCGGCGCACGTGTACTCCGTTGCGCGTGCCCTGGCCCGCCTGCTCGATGACCAGGGATTGCGCTCGGAGATGGGGGCGGCGTCCCGCCGACGCGCCGAGGCATCCTTTGACTACGACCAACTCGCCCCTAGGCTGGCCGCGTCGCTTGCGGACGTGGAAGGCTGACGATCCACAAGACCAGATCAACCGAGTCGAGGAGGAGGGCCGATCGTGGCGGAACAAGCCACCGAACGTGTGGTCATATCGGCCACGCCGGAGCGGTGCTTTGCGGTCAGTGCGGACATCGGCGCCTACCCCCTGTGGGCCGCGGACATCAAAGAGGTCATCATCGATGCCCGTGACGAGCAGGGCCGTCCCAAGCAAGTCACCTTCCGGGCCGCCGCGTTCGGGCGCAGCACGAACTACACCCTCTCCTACGACTACGGCCAGGCACCGAACGTCCTGGCCTGGGTGCAGACCGAGGGCGACATCACGTCCAAGCTGGACGGCTGCTATGTCTTCGAGCCCGATGGCGAGGGAGGCACCGAGGTCACCTACCACCTCGAGGTGGAGATGAAGGTGCCGCTACCCGGCTTCATCAAGATGCGGGCCCAGAGCCGCATCATGTCGATCGCCCTCCGCGATCTGAAGGCCCGGGTCGAGTCGACCGCGTGAGGGGCGGCGCCGCACTCGCCGGGCCGCCGGACCGATGAGAGTCGGCATCACCCTTCCCCAGTTCCGTGACGAGGCGGACTCCGCGCTCGACGCGGCCAGCAGGGCGGAGGCGCTGGGTGTCGACGGCGTCTTCTGCTTCGATCACCTGTGGCCGATGGGGCAGCCGGGCCGGCCGGCACTGTCGTCGGGCCCGCTCCTCGGTGCGCTGGCAGCATCCACCTCGACCATCTGCCTGGGGACGCTGGTGGCCCGCATCGGGCTGGTCCCCGACGATGTGCTCGTCGAGGTGCTGACCGGAATCTCCGAACTCAGTGGTGGCCGGTTCATCGCCGGCATCGGGACAGGTGACCGCCTGAGCCGCCACGAGAACGAGGCCTACGGCATCCCCTTCGACCCGGCCGACGAGCGGCGGGCCCGACTCGAAGCGGTGGCCTCGGAGGTGCTGAGCCGGGGAGTACCGGTGTGGGTCGGGGGCGGCGTTCCCGAGACGGTGGCGTTGGCGCGAACTGTCGGAACGGCGGTGAACCTCTGGGAGGGTGAACCGCTTCGGGTCACCGAACTGACCGCGACCGGGGTGGAGGTCACCTGGGCCGGGCCGGTCGGGCAGACCACGGCCGAGGCGACGGCGCGACTCCTCGAGGTGGCCGAGGCCGGTGCCACCTGGGCCGTCTGCGCCTGGCCCGACTCGATCGAGGTGATCGCCGAAGCGGCCCAAGCGGTGCGCCGCACCACGCCGTCGGGGGGTCGGTGAGCCGCCTCCCCCAACATTGGCGGCGGGCCCCGGCCCAGCGGTGCCCGAGGCCCCGGAGCGTGGCGGTAACCTGAGCCATGGAGTTTCGACGGATCAACGGCCTGCCGCCGTATGTGTTTGCCACCATCAACGACCTGAAGGCGGAGGCCCGGCGCGATGGTCGGGACGTCATCGACCTGGGGTTCGGCAACCCCGACCTTCCCTCGCCGGACGTCGCGGTGGAGAAGTTGGCCGAGGCGGCGCACAACCCGCGCAACCACCGCTACTCGGCCAGTCGCGGCATTCCGAAGATCCGCCAGGCCATCGCCGACCTCTACCTGCGCAAGTTCGAGGTCGAGCTCGATCCTGACACCGAGGTGGTGACCACCATCGGGGCAAAGGAAGGTCTCTCCCATCTGATGTGGGTGTTGGTGGGCCCGGGCGACACGGCTCTGGTGCCGTCGCCGTCCTACCCCATCCACATCTATGCGCCGTTGTTTGCCGGCGCCGACATCCGCCACGTCCGCCTCGACGCCCCCGGTGCCGCCCCCGGAGCGAGCCTGGGTGAAGCGTTCTTCGACAACCTGATGGAGGCCTGGGAGTCGGCGTGGCCCAAGCCCAGGGTGGTGGTGCTCTCGTTCCCCCACAACCCGACCACCGAGTGTGTCGATCTGGCCTGGATGACCCGGATCGTCGAGTTCGCCCACGAACGCGAGATCGTGCTGGTGCACGACTTCGCCTACGCCGACATCGCCTTCGATGGGTACACCCCGCCCTCGATTCTGCAGGTACCGGGCGCAAAGGATGTGGCCGTCGAGCTGTACACCATGACCAAGTCCTTCTCGATGGCGGGCTGGCGAGTGGGCTTCCTGCTGGGCAATGCCGCGATCGTGCAGGCCCTCACCAAGTTGAAGAGCTACCTCGACTACGGGACGTTCCAGCCCATCCAGATCGCCGCCATCGTGGCGATGAACGAGGCACCCGACTACCCCAAACTGATCAATGAGACCTACCAGGCTCGACGCGACGCCTTGTGTGACGGCCTGAACCGCATCGGATGGGAGATCACCCCGCCCCGGGGGACCATGTTCGCCTGGGCGCCCATTCCCGAGCCGTATCAGGAGATGGGATCGCTCGAGTTCGCCAAGTTCCTGGTGAGGGAGGCCGACGTCGCCACCTCTCCGGGGGTGGGCTTCGGGCCGGGCGGTGACGGCCACGTTCGCTTTGCGCTGATCGAGAACGAGCAACGCATCGCCCAGGGCGTACGCAGCCTGCGTAGGGTGTTGACCCGGCTCCGGTAGGGGACCGGCCGGCGGGCCGGCCGGCGGTTACGGGAGGCCGGCGCCGCCCACCTCGACCCGGACCTGTTCGATCCGCGCCGATCGACTGGTAGTGACCACTTGCTCGGTGCTGGTCGGCGAGGTCATCAAGTACAGGGTGTTTCCGTCCTCGCCCCCCAGGATGCAGGCGAAACAGGTCTGGGATGTCCCCACCCGATCGACGACGTCGCCTCCCTCGGCCACCAAGAGGCACTCGGGCGCGATGGCATTGGCCACCCAGACCCGGCCCTCTGCATCGAGGCAGATGCCGTCGGGCGCACACCACGACAGGGTGGCCCACACCCGGCGGCCGGTCAGGGTGCCGTCGTGGTCCCGGTCGAATGCGGTCAGCTGCCCGGCCATCGTCTCGGCCACGATCAGGGTCTTGCCATCGGGTGTGATGACCATCCCGTTGGGGAAGGCCAGATCTTCGGCGGCCACGTGGGCCGAGCCGTCCGGGTCGATCCGGATCAGCGAGGTGGTCGGGGGTCCGGGGGGTTCCACCAGCGCCTCAGCACCGCGTTCCTCGATGAAGCGGTCGATGTCGAAACCGAAGTTCCCTACGTAGGCTCGACCGTCCGGGTCCACCACCATGTCGTTGCCGTAGAAGGTGGCCACCGGGTTGAGGTCCCCGTGGTCGACCAACCGGCCGTCGGTCTCCCGGCGGAGCACGGTCCGGGGCTTGCGGGACACCACCAGCAGCCGGCCGTCGGGCAGCCAGCCGAGGCCGGCCGGCTCGCCGGGCACCTCGACCTCGACCCGGACATCGCCGTCCGTCCCGACCGAGCACACCGTGCCGGCGTAGAAGTCCACGTACCAGAGCCGACCGTCGTGCCACCGCGGGCACTCGCCGAAGTGGAGCCCGTCGATAAACGGCTGGGCTCCGTGGGTCAGTGTCGCGTTCATGCGATCCTCCTGGTCAGTGATGAGACTCCAGTGGCTACGTACCCCTGGCGACAAAAGGCGATGGTGACCTCGGCCACCCGGTCGGCGTCCTCACCCTGATCGAGCACCAACACGCGGGCCAGATGTGCGGTGACCCCGAGGATGGCCATGGTCAGCACCACCGGGTCTTCACCCCGGAGCAGGCCGGCGGTGATCCCCGCACTGACGTGGGGTAGTGCGTCGGCCACCGTCTGGTCGTCGCCCTGGCGCATGATCGGAGCGAAGCGCTCCTCGGTCCGTGCGAACTCCATCAGCACGAACACGTGGCGATGGTCGCTCAGCCAGCGCAGTGACGCCCTGATGCCCTGCTCGATGCGCCGGCCCGGGTCGTGTTCGCCGGCGATCGCCTCCCGCTGGGCCTGGCGCATGGAGTGGAGCCCGTCGACGAGGATCTCGCCCAGCAGCTCGTCCTTCGAATCGAAGTACCAGTAGAAGGTGCCTTTGCCCACCCCGAGGCCGTCCACGATGCTGGTCACCGAGGTGGTGTGGTAGCCCTCTGCGGCGAAGGTCCGAGCGGCCAGGTCCATCAGGTCGCGCCGGCGCCGAGTGCCCTTGGGGGTGAAACGACGATCCATTGTGCTCCAGACGCTATGGGGGTAGCGGCGCATGGTCAATCATCGGCTGTTCGATGGCGGAACTGAAGTGGCGTGCTCCTGGTCAGCCTCGCAGCGGCCCGACTACCTCGGCAGCGTCGAACGACGCCTGCATCTGTGCCGACGACGAGGAGAACAGGGCCCGCTTGGGAAGGCCGAGTGACCGCAGTTCGTCGGCCATCGGGTGGTCCCCGAGGACCAGGGTCGCACCTCCGAACCGTCCGGTCGTGCCCTCCGACGACGTCGTCCACGTGGTTCGCCGGAGGACACCGCCGCCGAACGAGTAGCTCGGAGGCGCCTGCGCCGGCAGGCCCAGGCGTCCGCCCTCGGCAATGGTCAGCGACAGGACATGCACCCCGGCGTCGACCAAGCGAACCGTGGTGCCGGTGCCGGCCCGGGTGTCGCCGGGTTCGGGCTCGTCGATGTCGATCTCCGTCACCCACTTGGGAAAGCCCCAGATGTCGCGTCCGGCCACGCAGGTGAACTCCTGGTCGACCGGCAGTCGATGGATGTAAGCGCCGATGTCGCCTGTGGCGAACTCCCTGGCCCGTTGGACCGCGTTGGGCCTCGGCGGTGCGTCGTGGGGTCGGACGACGAAGCTGACCGCCACCTCGTGGTACGGGTCGAGGTCCGTGTCGTCGTAGCGGCAGACGGCGAGGGCCACCAGCGCCTTGCCCGGGATCGGCCCGGTCACCTCGAGGCCGGTGGGGGAGACGAGGCGCTGGGCCGCGGCCGCCGGCACCAGGTACTGGACGCCCCACTGCCGGGCCTTGCGCACCTCGACGGGCAGGCCCACCCGGCGTCCGAGCACGGTCCACGAGCGGGGGTCCGGGGCGTCGTTCGCGGTCCGGGGCGCACCGGACGGTTCGGTCGTCGAGGAGGGCCGTGGCGACATGGAGTGCAGTACATCACATGCGGGGATACCGTTGCCCCGTGGCCTACTGGATCCTCAAGTCGATGATCAGCCCCTTTCTCTTTCTGTTCTGGCGGGTGAAGGTGGAGGGGCGGGAGAACGTCCCCGTCCACGGTCCTGCGGTGCTGGCCGCCAATCACCAGTCGTTCTGCGACTCGTTCTTCCTCCCTCTGGTCGTGCACAGACGGGTCACCTACGTGGCAAAGGCCGAGTACTTCGACAACTGGAAGACGGCATGGTTCTTCCGGGCCGCCGGGCAGATCCCGATGAACCGCTCCGGTGGTGACGCCTCCCAGCGTGCGTTGGACACGGCCAAGGAGGTGCTGGACTCGGGCGACCTGCTCGCCATCTATCCCGAGGGGACCCGGGCCCCCGACTCGCGCCTGCACAAGGGGAAGACCGGAGTGGCCCGACTCGCGGTCGGCTGCGACGTGCCGGTCATACCGGTCGGTATCGTCGGCACCCGGGTCGTCCAGCCCCCCGGCAGCATGTTCATGCGGCCCTTCCGCACGGTGACCATCCGGTTCGGAACTCCGCTGTCCTACAACCACGACGGGGAGGAGGTCGTCACCGGCAGGTGCGGCGACGGCGCGTCGGGTGCGGGTTCCGGACGGCCGGACGCCGAACAGATCGAGCTGCGGACACTGACCGAGACCTTGATGTCGGAGATTGCCGGTCTGTCCGGTCAGGAGTACGTCGACCACTACGCCAAGCGGCCCCGGGTCGCGGTGCCCGAAGGCCCCGCTGACCGGACCCAAGTGCCCGGCGACCTCGCCTGACCTCGACGGCCATTCCCGCCGAGGAGGCGGATCTCGTAACCGGCCGGAAACAGTCCGTACACAGTGCAGGCCTAGCCTGGTCCTGTGCTCAACTACTTGATCCGGGTGCAGCTGCCCGATCGGCCCGGTGCGCTCGGGGCAGTGGCCAGCCGGATCGGCTCGGTGGGCGCCGATGTGGTCTCGATCGACATCCTCCAGCGCTCGGGCGGCATCGTGGTGGACGAGCTCGGTGTCGTGCTGGCGGGCGACCACCTGATCAAGCTTCTGCGTGACGAGATCCTCGAAGTCGACGGTGTGTCGATCGAGTCGATGCGGCCGGTGGACGGCGCCCTGCCCGACCGGTACGCCGAGCTCCTCGATGTCGCGACCGAGCTGTTCCTGCAGACGTCATCGGGCCGGCTGGCGGACCACCTGGTGGTTCGGGTCCGCCAGAGCCTCGACGCCGCCTTCGCAGTGGTGCTGGACTGTGCATCGCACCGGGTGATCGCCTCTGACGGCACCCTGCCCGACCGAGACGAGCTGTCTGCCGTGGCCCGACGGGCAGTCGCGCCGGAGTCGGCCTCGGCAGGATCTGGTGGTGTGGCAGCAGCATCGGGGTCCGGTGGCGCACCGGTGACGGTGAGCGCGGCCATGGTCCATGCCGACCTGGTGCTGGTCGTGGGGCGAAGCGATCCCGCGTTGCGCGCCCGCGAGATGCAGTGGGTCTCGACCATGGCACAGCTTGCCGACCACGGATGGCGTGAGCTCGCCTAGCGCCCACCGGCCCATCGCCGCGACCGGTCGACGGCGCACAGCCACACGTCGTGGGCGGCTGTGGCCTCGGTCTGCGGTGCCGACGGGTGGAAGGAAGCGTCCTCGGTCCACAGCGCGGCCAGGTCATCCAGTGTTCCCCACACGCCTTCGGCCAGGCCGGCCATGGTGGCACCGCCGATGGCGGTGGTCTCCACCGACCGGGGCCGGATGACGGTGAGGCGGGACTGGTCGGCCAGAAGTTGCAGGAGGAGGTCCATGACCGAGGCCCCACCGTCCACCCGGACCACCGATGGCGCAGTGGCGGTGCCGGCCATTGCGCCGAGCACGTCACTGACCTGAAAGCTCATTGCCTCGACCATGGCCCTCGCCAGGTGGGCGCGGCCCACCCCCCGGCTGAGCCCGACGATCGTGCCCCGGGCGTCAGGGTCCCAGAACGGGCTCCCGAGGCCGGTGAAGGCCGGCACCACCACCACCCCGTCACTGGACTCCACCGAACGGGCCAAGGGCTCCATCTCTGCAGCGTCGTCGATCACGCCGAGGCCGTCACGAAGCCACTGCACGCCCGCACCGGAGGCGAACACCGAACCTTCGAGCGCGTACGCCACCGAGCCCCGGCCGGGCGAGGGGCCGCCATAGGAACCGATGGCACTGTCGCCGACGTCTCCGAGGTCCCAGGCCAGTGTGGTGATCAGGCCGTCGACCGGCTGCGGGCAGGACGTGCCGGCATTCATCAGGACGAAGCTGCCGGTGCCGAAGGTGACCTTGGTCATCCCCTGGTCGAAGCAGGCCTGGCCGAACAGGGCGGCATGCTGGTCACCGACCATGCCGCTGACGGCGACTCCCTTGAGCGGCGAGTCGGCGCCCAGAGTGGCGTCCGACACCCGGCCGAAGCGACCGCACGACGGGAGCGCCTCGGGGAGGGCCGCGGGGGGGACTTCGAAGAGTTCGCACAGCTCGGGTGACCATCGCCGCACCACGATGTCGTACAGCATGGTGCGGGACGCGTTGGTCACGTCGGTGGCGAAGACACCGCCGTCCACGCCTCCGGTCAGATTCCAGAGCACCCATGAGTCCACCGTCGCCAAGGCCAGGTCGGGGAGGTTCGGGACCCCTCCGTGGTCGAGCAGCCACTGCATCTTGGTGGCGGAGAAGTAGGGATCGAGCACCAGGCCCGTCCGCTCCCTGACCAGGGGAAGGTGACCGGCGTCCACCAACGCCTGGCAGGCCGGGGCAGTGCGGCGGTCCTGCCAGACGATGGCCCGATGCAGGGGGGACCCGGTGCGCCGGTCCCAGGCCACCACCGTCTCGCGCTGGTTGGTGATGCCGATGGCCCGGGCCGACCGGTTGTGGTCGCCGAACCGGCCGGCCACCTCGGCCAGGGTGGCCCTCACCGTGTCCCAGATCTCCGAGGCGTCGTGCTCGACCCAGCCCGGTCGGGGGTAGAACTGGGTGAGCTCGCGATAGGCGACGTCGACCACCTCGGACCGTTCGTCGATGACCACTGCCCGCACACCGGTGGTCCCGGCATCGATGGCGATGACGACTGGGGAGAGGGTGGCCACAAAGGGACTGTAGCGACGCTCGAGCGCAGAGGACGGTGGTGCGCCTCTCTCCGTGCGGTCGGGGCCTCGTGCGGACGGGGCGCCGGGCCTCGCTCTGTCGGGACACCGGATCGGGCGAAATGGCCGAACTGCCCGCTCGCGCCCTGCAATCATTTGCAATTCTTCGCGAACGCCCTCCGAGCAGGGGGTTCGGGGCCGGAACTTGCCCGATTCCCCGAGCAATTCATTGACAAGGGCGTAACTACGCTGCTGTAATAGACCCACTATCTCGTACCACTGGGGAGGGTCAGCCACAACATATTGTGTTTGTTTCATGTTTCCGTGGTCTTCCAGTGCTAGGTTCCGGTCTCACCCACCGGAGCCGGCGCCGAACGGTCATCTCGGATGGGGCGGGTCGCTACAGGCGGCCCACAGGGCCAGAATTGGATCACGGCGCCACCTGAGGACACGGCGGGAGCCAGAGGCAGACGACAGGCGTGAAGACCGACACCGGCGGAGGACATGGTGTGCCCACGACAACGGGCACTCCGTCCCTTCGCAGGTCGGGTCGCCCGCCCCAGCAGTTGCCAGTCGAACGACGGACAAGACGGAAGACAGAAAGAGGTCCATCACATGGCCATCGCACCACAGCGCATCGGCATCGGCATCCGCCGACACTTCACCAGCGCCGATATCCACCCCTACGACCAGGTTGCGTGGGAGCGGCGTGACGCGCGGATCACGAACTTCCGCGACGGAACTGTGGCCTTCGAACAGCTGGACGTGGAGGTGCCCGAGGGGTGGAGCCTCAACGCCACCAATATCCTCGCCCAGAAGTACTTTCGGGGAACCCCCAATACCGACGAGCGCGAATGGTCGCTGCGCCAGGTGGCCGACCGGGTGGTCGACACCGTGACCACCTGGGGGCTGAAGGACGGCTATTTCGCGGACGATGAGGAAGCGGAGATCTTCCGGGCCGAGCTGAAGTACCTGATCATCCACCAGATGGCGGCATTCAACTCGCCGGTGTGGTTCAACATCGGCGTGGCGGGCGTGCCCCAGCAGGGATCTGCCTGCTTCATCCTCTCTGTCGAGGACACCATGGACTCCATCCTGAACTGGTACACGGAGGAGGGCATCATCTTCAAGGGTGGATCGGGCGCCGGCGTGAACCTGTCGCGTATCCGCTCCTCCCACGAGCTGTTGAAGGGCGGGGGGACGGCATCCGGACCGGTCAGCTTCATGCGGGGGGCGGACTCCTCGGCCGGCACCATCAAGTCGGGGGGCAAGACCCGCCGTGCGGCCAAGATGGTCATCCTCGACTCGGACCACCCCGACATCGAGGACTTCATCTGGTGCAAGGCCATCGAGGAGCGCAAGGCCCGCGTCCTGCGTGATGCCGGGTTCGACATGGACCTCGACGGGAAGGACGCCGTCAGTCTGCAGTACCAGAACGCCAACAACTCGGTGCGGGTCACCGACGAGTTCATGGAAGCTGTGGTCGACGGGCGTGAGTGGGGCCTGACCTCCCGGGGGTCCGACGAGGTGATCCGGTCGGTACCGGCTCGTGACCTGTTCCGCCAGATCGCCCACGCGGCATGGGAGTGCGCCGACCCGGGCATGCAGTTCGACACCACGATCAACAAGTGGCACACCGCGTCGAACACCGGACGCATCAACGGGTCCAACCCGTGCTCGGAGTACATGCACCTCGACAACTCGGCGTGCAACCTGGCCAGCCTCAACCTGATGAAGTTCCTCCACGAGGACTCCTCGTTCGACATCGCCGGCTTCCGGGCGTCCGTCGAGGTGATCTTCACCGCGCAGGAGATCATCGTGGGCAACGCCGACTATCCGACCGAGAAGATCACCGAGAACTCGCGGCGGTTCCGTGAGCTGGGCATCGGGTACGCCAACCTTGGGGCGCTGCTGATGGCCCAGGGCCTGCCCTACGACTCCGATCAGGGACGTGCATGGGCCGGGGCGATCACCGCGCTGATGACCGGTCATGCCTACGCCACTTCCGCCCGCACCGCGGCACGCATGGGGCCGTTCGCCGGCTATCACGAGAACGTCGAGCCCATGCTCAACGTCCTGAGCATGCATCGCGACGCGGTGGCCGGCATCGACGAGGAGCAGGTGCCGACCGACCTGCTGTCCGCAGCGCAAGAGGCGTGGGATCTCGCCGTCGAGCTGGGCGAGCAGTACGGGGTGCGCAACTCGCAGGCAAGTGTGCTGGCGCCCACCGGAACCATCGGCCTGCTGATGGACTGCGACACCACCGGCGTCGAACCCGACCTCGGCCTGGTCAAGACCAAGAAGCTGGTCGGCGGGGGCACCATGTCGATCGTCAACCAGACGGTTCCGCGTGCGCTTACCCGGCTGGGGTACTCCCACGAACAGGTGGGCGAGATCATCGCTCACATCGACGAGCACAAGACCATCGTGGGCGCGCCGTACCTGTCGGCCGAGCACCTGGCCGTGTTCGCCTGCTCGATGGGGGACAACACCATCCACTACCTGGGCCACGTCCGCATGATGGGTGCCGTCCAGCCCTTCATCTCCGGTGCCATCTCCAAGACCGTCAATCTTCCCGAGGACGTGACAGTGGAGGACGTCGAGCAGCTGCACATCGACGCCTGGAGGTTGGGCATCAAGGCCGTCGCCATCTACCGCGACAACTGCAAGGTGGGCCAGCCTCTCTCCACTACCAAGAAGGAGGGTGCGGAGCCCGATGCCGGCGGCGACGTGGCTCCGGCCGGTTCCGAGGCCGAGGCCCACGCCCGCGAACTGGCGCAGAAGATCGCCGGCCTCGAGGCAGCGCTGGCCCACGAGCAGACCCGGACCGCCGAGACGGTATTGGTCGGTGCGGTGCGGGAGCGCCTCCCACGTCGTCGCAAGTCCTCGACCTTTGCCTTCCGGGTGGCCGACTGCGAGGGGTACGTCACTGTAGGAGAGTACGAGGACGGGCGTCCCGGTGAGGTGTTCATGAAGGTCTCCAAGCAGGGCTCGACGCTCGCGGGGATCATGGACGCGTTCTCGATCTCGGTGAGCCTGGGGCTGCAGCACGGCGTGCCGCTCGCCACCTATGTCCGCAAGTACACCAACATGCGCTTCGAGCCGGCAGGGATCACCGACGATGCCGAGCTGCGCATCGCGACCAGCCTGGTCGACTACATCTTCCGGCGGCTGGCGGTCGACTACCTCCCGATGGCGGAGCGCGCCGAGCTCGGCGTCCTCTCCACCTCCGAGCGGATGCAGCCGACCCTGCCCGGGGTGGAGGAGACGGCGACGGAGTCCTCCGGCGTGGTCGAAGTGGAGTCTGTCGACCCGGTGATCACCACGGTGGTCGACGGCAGCGCACCGGCCTCAGCCGAGCCGTCGAGCCGGGTCGATGCCACCGGCACCGCCGGACGGTTGTTGGCCCGGGCCGAACCACGGGATGCCCCGTACTGCTACCAGTGCGGCAACGCGATGCAGCGGGCCGGCTCGTGCTACGTGTGCGGGAGCTGCGGCACGACCAGCGGGTGCTCGTAGGTGTGAACTCTCACCATGTGACGTCGACGTTTCGTGCCAAGTGACACTCGATCTTGCATCGATGACACGCCATCTCGCGACGGTGACATCAGTTCGATAACTGGAGCGCCGCGATCGTTGCCCTCGAGGGCAACGCCAAGTACTGGGACCTGAGCCGGTTCGAGCCATCGAAGCTGTGGCTGCCAGCCACCCTGGCTCTGGCCCCCACGGCCGGATTGGTCGCGCTCGCCGGCGATGCGAGCAGGCAGGGGCCTTCTGATCGGCAGGGATCGCGCAGCCGCACTGGCCGACATCGAGCGGTCCGCTCACGACACCCGCGGGGAGGCGCTGAGCCGGCTCGTGGCGGCGGCCGGCTACCGGTTGTGTGCACTCCCTACCACCGCACACACTGTCGCCGAGTGGGCCGACGCCATCTACCAGGAGCTGCGGTCGGCACGGCACAGAGACGAAGTTGCCTTTCGGGCCTTCATCGGCCTCAACGACGACCTGATCGAGGCGGCACCCCCGCTGCGTGTCGCCCTGTGCGTCGCCCCGCCCGCCCCGTGTGGGGATCCGCGCGCTACGACGCCGCCATTGCAGCGTTGGTCGAGCACCACCTGTCCACCGCCGGCCTGCCGGTACCGAGCTGGGTCGCGGAGCCGTCGAGGACGCTGACCTCTGTGTGGGTCTTGTCCCCCTACACAGATCCTGCCGATGTACCCGCGGCGTTCCGCCGCCATGGCGTCGAACTGGCCGCCTCCGAGCTGGCAAGTGTCTGAGCCCGGATCAGGCGACCTGGCCTGCCAGCGCTGCCTCCCGCGTGCGCTGGCAAAGGGAGCGTGAGCAAGAGTCTGCGGTCCGCTAATTGGATAGTCGCACTTTCGTAGTGTAGGATTCTGAGCATGGCACGGACCACGCTGCGGGCGAAGGGACAGCTCACATTGCCCGACGACATTCGCAGGGCCGCGCACTTGGAGGCCGGCGACCTGCTGGAGGCGGAGCTCACGGCTGACGGCATCCTGCTGCGCCCCCAGAAGCTCATCGACGCTACGCAAGCCTGGTTCTGGGCGCCCGAATGGCAAGTAGGCGAGCGCGAGGCCGACGCCGATCGCGCTGCCGGAAATGTCGAAGGGTTCGGATCGGGAGAGGAGCTCATCGGAGCGCTCCGCTCACGGGCGAATCCTGCAGGCCGTCGCTCGTCGTCGTAGCGGACGTTGCCGACCTACGCCTGGCTGAGGCGCTTCGCTGCGGACTTCGATTGGCTGTCGCCTGAACAGCAAGCGGCGTTCTTGACCGCGATCGCACAGTTCGTCGTCGACCTGCGTGACGGCAAGGGCCTCCGTAAGGGCTTGCGGGTCAAGGGCGTCAAAGGCGCCACGGGGATCTTCGAGATGACCTGGGGTGACGACGGTCGAGCGACCTTTGAATACGGCGACCCGGTCATCGAAGGTGAGCCTCACGTCGTCTGGCGGCGGATCGGAAGCCACGCGATCTTCAAGAAGCCCTGAATCGAAGGCGTTGCCTGTCCCAGACTGCGCGTTCCCTCATCGAGGCACGCCCCTCGCCCAGAACACCAATGTCGGTGGGCAGTAGCGCACGTCGCCGACGCATGGTGTCCATCACGCCGATCCTTCGAAATGCTCGCTATCTTGGACTTTCATGGGCCTTGAGCACGGAGTGCGGCAACGACCGAGGCCCTCATGGAGGGGTGTGCGCTGCGGCGTCGGGGTAGTCGGCGTCGGAGTCCTCATAGGGGCGTGCGGATCACAGAGTTCTTCGACCTCTTCGACATCGACGTCGCTACGATCCACATCGACGACGACGACGGTTGTGCCACCTTCGACAGCGGGCACCACCCTGCCAGGCGCAACGTCCACTTCCACGACTGCCACGACCTCACCCGGCCGTTGCATTCCAGCCACGACCCCGGTCTACGAGTTCCATTCACCTTCACAGAACATCAGCTGTGAGATCGACTACGGATCCGGCGCCACCGCGACGCAGTCCGTCGGCTGCGAGACCAACTCGCCAACCCAGTCCGTCGTGATGTCAGCTGACGGCTCTCTGCGGACCTGCTACGGGATGCAGTGCGGGAGCAATGCCGGGTTGTACACCCCCACGTTGGCTTATGGCGACTCAACCGGCGTAGGACCCTTCAAGTGCACCTCCACTGTCGCTGCCATGGTCTGCACGGTGTCCAGTGGCAAGGGATTCAGCATCTCGCGGGCGGGCATCACGCCGATCAACGGCTGACGCCCGGAGGGTTCATACGTACCCGTTTCCGTCCACCCGACTCTCACGTCAGGGTCTGCGGGGCTGCCCCAGTACGCCGGTGCGGGGCCGCTTCACAGAGGTCGACGAGGCACACTTGGCTGGTATGATCAGCGGTATGACTACAACGAAGATTGCTGTGAGCCTTCCGGCTGGACTCGTTGAGCAAGCTCAACGTGCAGTGGCGGAGGGGCGCTCCTCAAGCGTGAGTGCCTACGTGGCTCGAGCATTGGAGGAACAGACGAAACTCGACGACCTGGCGTCGCTGCTCGAGGAGATGTTGGCCGAGACGGGTGGCCCGCTCACCGCCTTAGAACGGAAGGCCGCGGACCGAGTGCTTGGGCGATGACCGCGGTCGTTCTCGATACGGGGGCGCTCATCGGATTCGAGCGGAACGATCGACGGGTCGTCGCGATCATTGTCCGAGCACTCGAACATCACGACCCGCTTCTCGTGCCGGCAGGGGTGGTTGCCCAAGCGTGGAGAGATGGCAGTCGTCAGACCAGACTGGCTCGGCTCCTCGGATCGCCAATGTGTGAAGTGCTCGTCCTTGACGACCGTCAGGCCCGAGCCGCAGGACAGATCTGCGGGGTGGCGACGACCACCGATGTCATCGATGCATCTGTAGCGGTTGCTGCGCGCGATCGTAGAGCGAGAGTGATCACGTCCGATCCAGACGACCTACGACGCCTCGATCATCGCCTCGACGTTGTTGCCATCTGATTCCAGGCCATCCCACCGCCCCGGGTCCGCTCCGCAATTTGTCCCTGAACACCGGGGCTGTGACCCACTGCGGCACTTATGCCACGCTGCGAAGATGACCTCTCGCAAGTTTTGGGACCCGGGTCCCGGAGGACGGACCGACCCGGAGGGCCAATGACCCTGGTCGTCGCAACCGTGGAATAGTCCCTGGCATGGACGAGCCGCCGGAGCTGCAATACAACGGACACTGGAGGATGGCTGTCTGGGCCCTCCGAGTGGGGTACATCGGGCTGGCCGTCGCCATCGCGGGCCTCATCGTGATGTCGTTGGGATCCACGCCGTGGGTCCTGGCCGTCGGGGTGATCATCTGGCTCGCCGCCGCCGCCGCCGCCGTGACGTTGGCGGGGTTCTTCTGGTCCCGGCACGACCTTCCCGAGCCACGACCTGGGTACTGGTCGATGCGGTTCATGCTCATCCACGACACGGTCCACGCCCAGTCGTCGGCCCAACGGCCACTGGTCAGCGGCAAACAGCAACGGCAACGTTCACGGTGAGCGAGTTGTTGGCCCGAGGATCAGGGAGCGGTTTGCCGGTTCCTCACGGGCGCGCATTGAACCGGGAGTGATGGAGCTGTTCACTTGCTCTTCCCCGAGGACTGTCTGCTCTCTCAGGCAACGCTGATTGACCCCGACCGGATTGGCGAGGCAGAGAAGCCTCTACCGTTTTGGGGCAGGAGCCTCGACCCGGGTCGGCCACGGGTCGTCCAGAACCCCGAGCTGGATGAAGAGGCCAAGTTTGTCGGCTCCTATCCATTCTCTGACGACCTTGTCATCCTCGAAGTGCATGATGTCAACAACCCACTCTTCAACTGCCCGCCCGGTCGGAGACCGACCCAGATACCCTCCTGTGTCGGTCCCGCGGAATGTCATCCTGAGCATTACCGTGTCACCTGCCACGATGAGTTCTTCGACGTCTAGGTGCAAGTCGGGGAACGCCTGGTGATATCGGCGGATGGGCTCGACCCTGGCGGACGGACCGGTCCCAAACGGAATCACGTAGTTCTCGCTGAACAGGTCGGTGGCCGCTTCGTAGCTTCGCCCATTCCAGACCTGCTCGACGAAGTTCCGCACCTGCATCTCGCGTTCGGCCACGTCCATTCGCCACCCCAATCCGCTCACGCTTGAATAGTGGAGGCATCCTAAGTCGGCATGGGGGTAGGGCAGTGGAGGTCCGCTGCCTGCCCCCGACCACCGGGTGGGTGAGGAAGGGAGCCCCCCTCTACTGCCCCGGGTCCCGAACAGTTCGCTCGATGTCCAACTGATGGTGCAGGGCATCATGGGCGTTGGAGAGGACCACGTCTGACAGAGTCAGCTCTCCACGCTCTGGATGGACCAGCACCACGCCGGAGTCGGGAGAAGCCTCGACCGACCTCAGCCAGTCATCGACGGACCGAGTGAGTGACCACACCGCCGCCTGGATCGCAATGTCCCTATAGTTGCGGGCATCGGCCAGCTTGTTCTCGTCGTAGAGGCCCACAAGATGCGGCGCACCTTCGACTACTCCCATGAGCCGCTCCGCCCAGATCCTGAGATTGTCGGCGACATGACTCACATACCCGGTGACCGACCAGGTGAGATCTGGATGTTGCTCCCTTCCGGACCTGCCTTCGAGAAGTCCGCTGTAGTCGAAGGGGAGGTTGGCAACGAGTGAGACAGCGTCAGCCAGCGAGATCGTCCAGTTGTAGCCGCACTCCCGACACGGGTCTCCGTAGACGGAAGCTCCCCAGTCGTTCATCGGAAGATCTTCCCACTCCGAGCTGAGAAGGGGTGCCCCACTACACCGGTTCGCGGCGTGGTCCAAGCCACCCGACGCCGCGCATGCTTGCGGTACGTGAGCATGCCGGACGTGCCGATATGCGCTGCGGTCACCAACACGCCGGTTGTCGTTCTGGCGTGGCGTTCTGCACCCGGTGGGACCTGCGATGACAGTGGATAGGGGCTTGGCGGAGTGCACGTGCCTCAATTGCCAATTCGGTGCGGCATCGGATACGGCAACGGCGAGGACGCTGCGAGCTCGTGGGAGTTCATCGTGCCAGTCGGAGCTTGTAGACGATGAACCACGGGACGCCGACGACAGGTGTCAGCTCAGCGGGGAAGCGGGCAAGCGCGGAAGGCGCAGGCTGTGGTTCGGCCAAGCTTTCGACGACGAAGCCAGCGTCGGCAAAGGCGTGGAGGGTCGCCGACAGGGGGCGGCGCCAGAAGCGTTGGGTGACTTCGACGCCACACTTGGACCAGGTGTCGCTGACCAGTTCGGTATCGAAGTAGCCCCCTCGCTGGCCCGGCAGCGGCAACCCGAAGGGATGATCGAGCGAGACGACGACCCAGCCACCGGGGACCAAGGCGTCGGCGAAGGAGGCGAGTGGGACGCTCCAGTCCTGAAGGTAGTGGAGCGCGAGTGAGCAGGTGATGCCGTCGAGGGAGGCTGCCTCGAGGGGCAGCGGCTCGGACAGGTCGGCGACGAGGAATCGCCCTCGGCCCCCGCAGCGGTCGACGGTTTGATCCACCATGGCCGGGCTCAGGTCGATCCCGACCACGTGGGCGCCCTGGTCGAGCAGCCACTCGCATTGTGCTCCTGACCCGCACCCGGCATCCAGGATTGTCGCCCCGGTGATCGGACGGGGTACCAGGGCACGC
>JADGOE010000014.1 GCA_017883135.1 Acidimicrobiales bacterium | reverse complement strand
ACTGCAGTCCCGCCGAATGGGAAGCTGTCCACCGCAACGCCGACCGTCAGGCGGCATGATCAACACAAGCAACCTGTCCGTCGAACCGGATCAAGCCCATGGTCCACACTCGACCGGCCTCGATGGCCCGTCCGATCCGGTAGGCGGAGTTGCCGTTGCGGGTCCACAGCCCGGCGCCCAGCCCGTAGAGGGTGTCGTTGGCGATACGGATCGCCTCCGCCTCGTGCTTGAACGTGGTCACCGCCACCACCGGGCCGAAGATCTCCTCTTGGAAGATGCGCATGCTGTTGTCGCCGAGGAACACGGTCGGTTCCACGTAGTAACCGTCCTCCAACCCCTCGACGGTGCGGCGATTGCCGCCGGCGAGCAGCGTGGCCCCCTCGTCTTTGCCGATCTCGATGTAGGACAGGACCTTGTCGAGTTGATCGTTCGACGCCTGTGCGCCGAGCATGGTGCCGGTGTCGAGCGGGTTGCCACCGGTGATGGCCTCGACCCGGGCCAGGCACCGCTCGATGAAGGGTTCGTAGATCGACTCGTCGATCAGCGCCCGCGACGGGCAGGTGCACACCTCGCCCTGATTCAGGGCGAACATCACGAAGCCCTCGACGGCCTTGTCGAGAAAGTCGTCGTCGGCGTCCATCACGTCGGCGAGGAAGATGTTGGGGCTCTTCCCGCCCAGCTCGAGTGTGACCGGTGTGATGTTCTCCGACGCGTACTGCATGATCAACCTGCCGGTGGTCGTCTCGCCGGTGAAGGCGATCTTTGCCACACGGGGGCTTGATGCCAGGGGCTTGCCCGCCTCGGTTCCGAAGCCGTTGACGATGTTCAGCACCCCGTCGGGAAGCAAGTCGGCGATGAGCTCCGCGACGATCAGGATCGACACCGGGGTCTGTTCGGCCGGCTTGAGGATCACGCAGTTCCCGCCGGCCAGTGCCGGTGCCAGCTTCCAGGTCGCCATCAGGATCGGGAAGTTCCACGGGATGATCTGTCCGACCACGCCGAGCGGCTCGTGGAAGTGGTAGGCGACGGTGTCCTCGTCGATCTGGGAGATCGAGCCCTCTTGGCCGCGGAGCACGCCGGCGAAGTAGCGGAAGTGGTCGACCACCAAGGGCATGTCGGCGGCCAGTGTCTCGCGTACCGGCTTTCCGTTCTCCCAACACTCCACCACGGCCAGGTACTCGAGGTTCTCCTCGATCCGGTCGGCGATGCGCAGCAGTACGTTCGACCGCTCGCCCGCGCTCGTCCTGCCCCACGCCTCCCGCGCTGCGTGGGCGGCGTCGAGCGCCAGCTCGATGTCGTCGGCGTCCGATCGGGCGACCTCGCAGTAGCGGTGGCCGGTGATCGGCGAGATGTTCTCGAAGTACCGTCCCTCGAGCGGTGGTACCCACTTGCCGCCGATGAAGTTGTCGTAGCGGTCCTTGAACTGCACCGGGCTCTCGGGCGTGCCCGGGGTTGGATAGGTCATGGGATCCCCCTTGTGTTCTGCGCGCAGCCCCTTTGGTGCTGCTCTTGGGGGTATCCTGCGCTCGAAGGGTTGGTAATAGGTTGGCCGAGAGCTCCCGGACCGATGACCTGGTGGAACGTCGCCGGAAGGTGGATGCCGCTCGCTGCAACTTCGATGGGAGCGCTGCGGCACCGGGCGACCTTTCGGCGGAGGTCGGCGAATCGTGGCGCCGCTGCGCCAACCTGGTGTCGGTCGGTCGTCCCGCCCCGTTGGACCTCGAGGACGCTGACTCCCGCTGGTCCGCGTCGCCGATCAGGATGGCGGCACAGGACGTCGTCGACGATCTGGCCCTGCTCGCCACCAGCGAGGACTACGTCGCAGCGGTGACCGATGGCTCGGGCCGAATCGCCTGGAGTGCCGCAGGCCGTTCGATGTCTCGCTTGGCCGAGCGGGCCAACTTCGTGCGTGGTGCCGACTGGAACGAGGCCGCTGCCGGCACCAACGCCCCCGGTCTGGCACTCCTCACGGGTCGCCCGGCGGCGGTCTTCGCGGCCGAGCACTGGTGCGATGGTATGCAGGACTGGGTGTGTTACGCGGCCCCGGTCCGGGCCCGGACGGGGCGGGTGCTCGGAGTGGTGGACCTGAGCGCCCCGTGGCGGCGGGCCTCGCCCCTGGCACTCGCAACCGTGGTGGCCATGAGCCGACTCGTCGAGCAACGGCTCCTCGCCGGCCCGTGGGAGCGGCCGGACCTGCGCCTCAACGTGCTCGGACACCCCCGCGTGGAGCTGGGTGGCCGGCCGGTGCGGATCTCCCAGCGGCAGCTGGAGATCCTGACCATCCTCGCCGTGCGGGGGGAGGCAAGCCTCGAGGAGCTGCACGACCATCTCTACGGCGAGCGCCCGGTGAGCGGGGGCACCCTCAAGGCGGAGATCTCCCACCTCCGCCAGCTCCTCGGCGGCGCCATCGAATCACGCCCCTACCGGCTCGCCCTCACGGTCGATGCCGACATCGTCGACGCGTTGGCC
This sequence comes from Acidimicrobiales bacterium, assembly GCA_017883135.1. Lineage (GTDB taxonomy): Bacteria > Actinomycetota > Acidimicrobiia > Acidimicrobiales > RAAP-2 > Bog-756. Next base: position 52,818 of record JADGOE010000014.1, on the reverse strand, counting down.
GCCCTCAAGCGTGGTGACGCAGAAGGCGCACTGCGCCTCTGTGGGGGCCAACTCCTGCCCGGAAGTGAGAGCCCGTTCATCATCGAACTCCGGAACCATTTCGACGTCAGCCTCCGGACGGCGCTCCTCGGGCACGGGCAGCCCGACCAGCTCCTCAGGTTCGCGGAGCTCTACCCCTTCGACATCGAGGTCATCGAGCGCGCCGACAGCCTGACCGGACCCGACGATCCACTACGGGGAGACCTCGCGGCCAGGCTGGCCCACGCCTACCGGTGAGGTGACGCGCCTGGTACGTCACCCGGTCCGGCACGTGGCCGTCGGCCACTGGTGCGAGCTCGGCTCGGGGGCCGCCGGGCCCGGTGGCCCCACAGGTGCCGAGGCGATCGGTAGGGTGTGCCGGTGCTGAAGTCGTTCGCCGGCGGTCGGATGTTCGGCGGAGCCTGGGGTTCCGGAGTGCCCACGGTGCTCGCCCTGCATGGATGGCAGCGCACCCACCACGACTTCTCGCAGGTGTTCGATCGGCCCGGCGCTTCGGGCGACCTGGCGGCCATCGGGCTCGACCTGTTCGGTTTCGGGGCCACACCTCCTCCGCCCGAGGCCTGGGGCACCGGCGAGTACGCCCGGCACCTGGTACCTCTCTTCGAGGAGCCCGGCACCCTGGCTGATCGCATCGTGGTGGTGGGCCACTCGTTCGGAGGGCGGGTGGCGATCCGGCTCTGCGCCCTGGTGCCCGACCGGATCGAGCGCCTGGTGCTCACCGGAGTGCCCCTGCTCGACCGGCTGGACAGGACGAGCCGCGTCCCTGCCCCCTTCCGACTGGCCCGACGGCTGCACCGGATGGGGATAGTGGGCGACGAGCGGATGGAGGCGCTGCGCAACAGGTACGGCTCGGCCGACTACCGGGCGGCCGAGGGGGTGATGCGGGGCGTGTTCGTGCGAGTGCTCGCCGAGCAGTACGCGGAGGAGCTGGCGTCCATCGGCTGTCCGGTCGACCTGGTGTGGGGCGAGGACGACGGCGAGGTACCCGTCGAGGTGGCAGTCCGGGCCCGACCGCTGTTCCCCGGGGCGACGCTCACCACCCTGCCCGGTGTCGGCCACCTGGTGCCCACCGAGGCCCCCGCCGCGCTGGCGGAGATCATCGCCGGCCATACCGGCCCGGCATCCGAGCCGGGGAACGGGCCAATCGGGATGCCACCGGCCGGCGCCACGAAGTGAGCGGCCCGCTCTACTGGCGGGCTCTGGGCGCGCTGGGCCCACAGCGCCTCCACGCCGGCACGGCCTGGGTCACGGTCGCCGCCTGTGCGCTGGCATGTCTCCCGGCCGGCCTCCGGTGGCTGCGGGTGGCCCAACGGGAGCACTACCTGGCCGGTTCGGCAGTGCGGTTCGGCGGCCGGTGGTGGACGACGTCCGCGCCCGCCGTTGCGCTGGCACTGGTGGCCCTCGCCGCCGCCGTGGCGTCCTGGTGGTGGCCGCTCGCCGGGGTGGCGACCGCGGCCGTGGTGGCAGCGGGTCCGCTGGGGCTCACCGTCCGGGGCCGGACCTCACCCCTGGCCTGGACCCGGCGGCTGCGCACCCTGGCCGGCGTATGGGCGGGGCTGGTAGTGGTGGTGTTGGTGGCCGGGCTACTGCTCGGGCCGGCGTCGGCAGTGGCCGTGGCGGCCGTCCTCGCCGCCCCCGTGCTGGTCGACCTGGCCTGTTGGATCACCTCGCCGGTGGAGCGCCGGCGGTCGGGTCGTTTCGTGGACGCCGCCGCCGCACGGCTGGCCCGGGTTGCCCCGACGGTGGTGGCCGTGACCGGTTCCTACGGCAAGACGTCGACCAAGGGCTACATCACCCATCTGGTCCGACCGACACGCACGGTGGTGGCCACTCCGGCCAGCTTCAACAACAGAGCCGGCCTGGCTCGGGCCGTCAACGAGCAGCTGAGCGACGGCACCGAGGTGTTCGTCGCGGAGATGGGGACCTACGGGCCCGGCGAGATCGCCGATCTGTGCCGTTGGTGCCCGCCGGACCTGGCGGTGATCACCGCGATCGGTCCGGTGCACCTGGAGCGCTTCGGGTCGGTCGACCGCATCGTGGAGGCCAAGTCGGAGATCATCGACCCGGCGGGCGACGTGGTGCTGCAGGTGGACGACCCCGCTCTGGCGGCCCTGGCCGACCGTCACGCCGCCGGTGGCAAGCGGGTGGTCCGGTGCTCGGGATCGGACCGGTCGGCCGACGTCTGCGTGGTGCGCTGCGACGGTGGCGCTCGGGTGTCGGCCTACGTCGCCGGCCAGGCACTGGCCGAGGATGTCGAGGTACCCACCGGTCTCCAACCCTCCAACCTGGCCTGCGCCATCGGCGTGGCACTGGGGCTGAAGGTGGAGCCTGGTGCGATCGCCTCCCGGTTGCGCGACCTCCCCGGAGTCGACCATCGGCTGCAGGCCGGGCGCGCCGCATCGGGTGCCACCATCTTGGACGACACCTACAACTCCAATCCCGCCGGAGCATCGGCGGCGCTGGCGGTACTGGCCGGGGCACGCGGGCAGGGGGACCAGGGCGAGCCCGCCGGGCCACAGCGACTGGTAGTGGTGACGCCGGGCATGGTCGAGCTCGGGCGGCGCCAGTTCGAGGAGAACCGGCGCTTCGGCGCGGCCGTAGCCGCGGTGGCGACCGACCTGCTCATCGTGGGGCGAACCAACCGCCGGGCCCTCGCCGCCGGCGTGGCGTCGGTGGCCGACTCGGCGACCTCGGTCCAGCTCCTCGGTGACCGCCACCGGGCGGTGGAGTGGGTGAAGGAGCACGTCAAGGACGGGGACACCGTGCTGTACGAGAACGATCTGCCGGACCACTACCCTTGAAAAGTTGAGCCGCCGGCCCTGCCTCGTCGCCGGTGGCTCCAGTCCGCACCCGCCGATCGGAGGAGTCGACCCACCGTGCCCGAAGTCGCCGTCATCTTCGGAGGTCCGTCTCCCGAGCACGATGTGAGCGTGCTGACCGGGCTGCAGGCGGCCCGGGGGCTGGCCGATGGCCCTGGTGGCTCCGGTGCCAATCTGCGAGCGCTCTTCTGGACCAAGACGGGGGAGTGGTTCGAAGTCGACCCGGCCCTCGAGGCCGAGGCCTTCCTCGAGGGAGTGCCCAAGGGGGCCACCAGGCTCCAGCTGAACACGGCCCCCGGAGGCGGGTTCTCCGAACCCGGAGGACGGATCGGACGGGCCCGCGCCCTCGACCTCGACGCCGCGCTGGTGTGCTGCCACGGGGGACCCGGTGAGGACGGCACCCTGCAGGCCGCCCTCGACCTGGCCGGTATCCGCTACTCCGGCCCGACCGTCTCGGGGGCGGCGTTGGGCATGGACAAGCTGGCGTTCGGGTCGGTCGCCGCCGCCGCCGGTCTTCCTACGCTGCCCCGGCTCCTCCTGTCGCCCCACACCGCGCCGCCTGACTTCGAGGGTCCCTACATCGTCAAGCCCCGGTTCGGCGGCTCGTCGATCGGGATCGACGTGGTCGAGGACTTCGCCACCGCGCAGGCCCGCCTGTCGGCCAACCCCCACCTCCGGTTCGGCGCCGTGCTCGAGCCCTACCGCCCGGACCTGTCCGACCTGCAGGTCGGCGTCCGCACCTGGCCGAGCCTGCAGCTCTCGGCCGTGGAGCGGCCGATCCGGTCCGCGGGATCCACCGACATCCTCGACTACCGCGACAAGTACGTGGCCGGCGAGGGCATGGCCGGAGCCAACCGCGAGCTCCCGGCCCGTATCCCGCCCGCCCTCGAGGAGGGCCTCCGCCACGCGGCGGAGCGGATCGCCGAGTTGGCCGGGGTGAGGGGCGTGGCCCGCATCGACTACCTCTCCGACGGCGACCAGTTCGTGGTCAACGAGATCAACACGGTGCCCGGCTCGCTGGCCCGGTACCTCTGGGTCGCCCCTGCCGTGCCCTTCGTCACCCTGCTCGCCGACCTCTTGGACGAGGCCCGGCAGCGACCGACCCACGCCTACTCTGCGGCGGGGGCCGACGGCACGGTGCTCCGTTCGGCCGGGTCCATCGCCGGCAAGCTGGGCTGAGGCGTTTGGCCGTCCCCCGGTTGCAACTCCTCCCCGCCGAGGAGGTCTTGGTCGACATCCGGCCACACTGGTCCTTCCTGTCCGGGCCCCTGGTGCTGTCGATGGCAGCGGTGGCCATCGGCATCGCCCTCGATGTCGGCATCCCCCACACGTCGGTCGCGCTGCACTGGGTGGAGGGAGCCGCGGTGGCCGTCCCGTGCGCATGGCTGGCCGTCCGTGTCGTGCGGTGGAGGACGTCCGGCCTGGTGCTCACCTCGTTCCGGATCATCGAGTACTGGGGTGCGATCTCCCGCCGTCAGCGCGAGATCCCGCTGTCGCAGATCGAGTACACCAACGTGGTCCAGTCGCAGCTCCGACGGATGATCGGGACCGGCCGCCTCGAGCTGGCGCTGTGGGGGGAGGAACAGATGCCGTGGCTCGAGGACGTGCGCAAACCGATGATCCTGCAACGGGTCATCAATCGCAGGTTGGGTCCACCCACCGACCCCGACCCGGGCACCGGCTAGACCGCCGGGCCCGGCCGGCGGATCCCCGGCGGTCAGGAGCGGGTTGCGACGGTGCCGTCGGTGGGCTCCACCCGCCATCCGCGGGTGGCCAGGTCGGCCAGGTCGACGGCACCGGGCCGGCTCAGGGCCACCACACACCCCCCGAACCCGGCCCCGGTCATGCGGGCACCGAACACACCGGGCAGCGACCCGAGACGGGCGACCAGCGCATCGACCTCGGGCGTGGTGACGGCAAAGTCGCCGGCCAGGCTCTGATGGCTCCGGGTCATCAGCGCACCGGCTCCGGCGAGGTCACCCTCGGTGAAGGCGGTCGCGCACCGGCGCACCCGCTCGCACTCGGTGACGACGTGCCGGGCCCGTCGACGGAGCACCGGGTCCGAAAGCCGGGCCAGGTCGGCATCGTCGGCCAGGCCCAGCGGGCCGATCACCGCCGCGGCCGCCTCGCACTCGGCCACCCGTCTGGCGTACCCCGAGTCGCGCAGGGCGCGGCGGTGGCCCGACTCGACCACCACCACCTCGGCGTCCGCAGGTATCGGCACCTGGCGGGTGGCCAGGGTCGAGAAGTCGATGAGGAGGGCGTGACCCTTCCGGCCTCCGGCGCAGACCAGGGGATCCATGAGGCCCACCGGAACGCCCGATCGATGCTCTGCCTCTTGGCAGAGCCGGGCGATGTCCACCGGAGACCCGCCGGCCCCGAAGACCTCTGCCAGGGCGACGCACAGGGCAGCGCTCGACGAGAGCCCTGCACCCATGGGGAGGGTCGCGTCGATGCGCACCCTGCCACCACAGGCGGGACGGGCGAGCGCGGCGACGGCTGCGATCAGGTGGAGCCACGGTGGTTCGAGCCGTGCCGCCTCGCCGGCATCGGGCGCGAGGTCGATGACCAACTCCTCGTTCGCAAAGGCGGTCGACGACACCAGGATCTGCGATCCCCCGGTGGGCGTGAACTCGACGCTCACCCCGAGGCCGATGGCCATGGGCAGGGCCAGACCCTGGTTGTAGTCGGTGTGGTCACCGATCAGATTGACCCGTCCGGGCCCGGTGGCCCGTCGGGGGAGTGGCACCATCTGGCTCCTTGCCGGGTTCGATCCGGGTGTCGGCCGCTCAGGCTACCTTCGCGCGACCTACGGGACAGGCCGCCGGCCCGGCCCGGGCCGATGGGCCACACGTTCGGTTCTGCCATGCTCTCTGGGATGTTCGACGACCTGTTGGCGGCCAATCGCCACTACGCGTCCACCTTCAGCCTCAGGGGGATCGCGCCCACGGCGGCCAAGGGGTTCGCCCTGGTGACCTGCATGGACAGCCGCATCGAGCCGCTGGCCCTGTTGGGGCTCGGGCCCGGCGACGCGAAGATCCTCCGCAACGCCGGTGGGAGGGTGACCGATGACGTACTGCGGTCGCTGGTGCTGGCCACCCACTTCCTCGGGGTGCGAGAGATCGCCGTCATGCAGCACACCGACTGCGCACTTGCCCACCGAAGTGACGATGACGTGCGGTCCAGTCTGAGGGGCGAGGGGGCGGTGGCTCCCGATGCCTGGGAGTTCCTGGCCATGCCCGAGCCGGACCGGGCGCTGCGTGCCGATGTCGAAGCCGTGCGCGCTTGCAGGTCGCTGCCGGCCGGCCTCGGTGTCGAGGGCTGGCGCTATGACGTCGAGTCCGGCTCGATCCACCAGGTCGTCCCGTCGTCGCAGGCGTCACCGCGGCCGCCCGGCCCGGCCAGGGCATGACGGGTGGCCGCAGGCCGCATTTGACCCCCGGGTCGCCAAGGGGCCACGATCCCGCCATGATCATCTCCGACGACCAGGGTCCGCCACCGCTCGTCCGGACCGACACGGCCCCGGCCGTGGGCGGTGCCCGATGAGCGGGCCGCTGGAAGGGATCAGGATCGTCGAGCTGGCAGGGCTGGGCCCGGCCCCGTTTGCCGGAATGATGCTCGCCGACGCCGGGGCCGACATCATCCGCATCGACCGTTCCGACCGGGCCACCTACCCACCGCGCGAAGAGCCCCACGTCGACCTGATGAACCGCGGCCGGCGCTCGGTGGCCGTCGACCTCAAGCACACCGAGGGCGTGGACCTGGTGCTTCGGCTCCTCCAACAGACCGACGGGCTGATGGAGGGGTTCCGGCCCGGTGTCGCCGAGCGTCTCGGGTTGGGGCCCGACGTGTGCCTGGCCCGGAATCCAAAACTCGTCTACGGGCGGATGACCGGGTGGGGACAGCACGGGCCGATGGCCCAGGCAGCGGGGCACGATATCGACTACATCGCGCTGGCCGGAGCCCTCGAGCCGCTCGGTCGCGCCGGCGAGCGCCCGGTCCCACCGCTCAATCTGGTCGGCGATTTCGGTGGCGGGGGGATGCTGCTCGCCTACGGGATGCTGGCCGCCATCATCAGTGCCCAACGCACCGGCACCGGACAGGTGGTCGACGCGGCGATGGTCGACGGAGCGGCCTCCCTGATGACCATGACGTACACCCTGCGAGCGGCGGGCATCTGGAACGACCGGCGGGGCACCAACCTGTTGGACACCGGCGCCCACTTCTACGAGGTGTACGAGACCTCCGACGGTGGGTTCATCGGGGTGGGGGCCATCGAACCGCAGTTCTACGCCGAGTTGATCCGGCTGATGGGACTCGAGGGTGAGGAGCTGCCCGGGCAGATGGATCGCGACGCGTGGCCGCGGATGAAAGAGCGGTTCGCCCAGGTGTTCGCCTCGAAGACCAGGGCCCAGTGGGAGGTCGTCTTCGAAGGGAGCGACGCCTGTGCGGCACCGGTGCTGTCGCTGGCCGAGGCGCCCAGCCATCCCCACAACCGCTTCCGGGGCACCTTCACCGAGGTGGCGGGTGTGGTCCAGCCGTCGCCGTCGCCCCGCTTCGGGGGCACCCCGGGCTCGATCCGGCGGCCACCGCCCAATCCGGGCCAGCACGGCGACGAGGCGTTGGCCGACTGGGGGATGACCGAAGCGGAGATCGGCGATCTCCGCGGGTCGGGCGCCATCCGTTAGGAGCGCGGAGCGGCTGTCGGCATCGGGGACCGGCCTCCTGGCCGGTCGGTCCGGTGAGGATGCTCAGAGGTTGACCACCGGGCAGGTGACGGTGCGGGTGATCCCCTCGATCAGCTGGATGCGGCCGACCACCATCCGCCCCAGCTCGTCGACGGTTGCGGCCTCGGTCCGGACGATCACGTCATAGGGGCCGGTCACCCCTTCGGCAGCCACCACCCCGTCGAGTGCGACCACGGCGCGGGCAACCGTGGCGGCCTTTCCGACCTCGGTCTGGATGAGCACGTACGCGCTGACCGGCATGGGGATCTCCTGGATCACTGGAATTCGGACGTCACGGCATGCTATCCCCACCGCTCTGGGCGCCTACCATGCCGTCGTGGGCGTTCGGGAGCGAGGTGACCAGTTCCGGCGTCTGGCCCGGTCGGCGATCACCGACCTGTTCGACCAGCGTCGACCGTTCGGGCGCCTGGCCCTGACCCACGTCTTGATGATGGCGGGCGACGCCATGTTCGCGGTCTCGTTGGCCGGGTCACTGTTCTTCTCCATCTCCCCGACCGCGGCCAAGGACAAGGTGCTCTTGTACCTCCTCTTGACGATGGGCCCGTTCGCCGTGGTCGCTCCGGCGCTGGGTCCGCTGATCGATCGCAGCCGGGGCGCGCGCCGAGCCATGGTGGTCACCTCTGCGCTGGGCAGGGCGGTGTTGTGCCCGTTCATCGCCCGGGACATCCATTCGCTCCTGCTGTTCCCCGAGGCGTTCCTCATGCTGGTGCTCTCCAAGGTCTACCTGGTCACCAAAGGGGCGCTGGTGCCCGAGATGGCAGCACTCGGCATGCTCGACGACGGGTACGCCGAGGAGGGCGGACCCGGTGTGGAGCTCGAGGCAGGCGCCGATGGCTCGTATCCGGCCTCCCCACACGCGGGGGGGCCTATCACCACCCCTCCCTACGGCACGCCGGTCGTCCACGTGGACGACCCCGCGACCGGGGCGGACACCGTGGAGCCGGATCTGGCCACCCTCAACGCCCGCCTGGGGCTTCTGGCCTCGCTGTCCGGGTTCTCCTTCGCCCTCCCGGCAGTGGCCATCCTCAAGCTGGGTGGGGCGCCCCGCGTGCTGTGGGTCGACACCGCGGTGTTCGCCGCCGCGGTCGTTGCGGGTTCCCGACTTCCGGTCCGGCGCGAGAAGAACCAACCGCCGAGGTCGGCCATGACCAGGGCGGCGATCCCGACTGAGGTGCAGTTCGCCCCCGACCTCGGCGAGAGCTGGGCCGGCGACCAAGAGGACCTCGCCGCCTTCCGGCCGATAGCCGGCACCGAGGTGGTGCTGGCCCTGATGCCGATGTCGGTGTTGAAGGCCCTGCTCGGCTTCTTGACCTTCCTCTTCGCCTTCGGTCTCCGGCGGGAGGGGGCGGCCACCTGGTGGTTCGGGATCCTGCTCGGGGCCCTGACCGCCGGGGCCATCGTCGGGGTGCTGCTGGTAGCGAGAATACGCCGGGTGCTGAGCGAGCAGCAGATGCTCACCGGCGCGTTGTGGCTGGTGGCCGCGGTCACCGCCCTCGGCGGGTACTTCCCCGTCCGGTGGCTCGAGGCGGTGGTGGCCATGGCGGTCGGAGCCGCCGGGGCGGTTGCCAAGCCCTCCTTCGACGCACTTGTCCAGCGCCACGTCCGCGAGTCCGACCAGGGCCGGGCCTTTGCCCGGTTCGAGACCCAGCTGCAGTTGATGTGGGTGCTCGGCTCCTTGGTGCCCGTCGTGCTCTCCCTGCCCATCGCGGCCGGCAACCTGGTGATGGCTGTCGCCGCGGCGGTGGGTGCGGTCTCCTACATGAGCTCCCGCAGGGCGGTGCAGGGGCACTCGACTGCGGCCGGACCGGACCGTCGGGCAGGGTGACTCGGACCGGCCTTCGGGCCGGGCGACATCAGCCGAGCAGCTGCTCGAGCTTGTCCACCTCTGCATGGAGCTGCACCGGCAGTTTGTCGCCGAAGACGGCGAAGTGCTCGCGGATGCGCGGCACCTCGTCCCGCCAGTCCTGGGCGTCCACGGTGAGCAGCTTGTCCATGTCGGCCGCCGACACGTCGAGCCCGTCGGTATTGATGGCCCCGGGGGCCGGAATCAGCCCGATGGGCGTCTCGGTGGCCTCGCCGGCGCCGACCACACGCTCGAAGACCCATTCGAGCACTCGGGAGTTCTCGCCGTAGCCCGGCCACAGCCAGCGCCCGTCCTCGTCCTTGCGGAACCAGTTCACGTAGAAGATCTTGGGCAGCTTCTCCGGGTCGGCGGCCGCTCCGATACTCAGCCAGTGGGCGAAGTAGTCGGCCATGTTGTAGCCGCAGAAGGGGAGCATGGCGAACGGGTCGCGGCGGAGGTTGCCCACCGCTCCGGCAGCCGCTGCCGTCGTCTCGGAGGCCATGATCGACCCGAGGAAGACGCCGTGCTGCCAGTCCCTCGACTGGAACACCAGTGGAATCACCGAGGCCCGGCGGCCACCGAAGAGGATGGCGTCGATGGGAACACCCGCCGGGTCCTCCCATTCCGAGGCGATGGCAGGGTCCTGCGCGGCGGGGACGGTGAAGCGGGCGTTGGGATGGGCGGCCGGCGTGCCCGCCTCGGGGGTCCAGTCCTTGCCCTTCCACGAGGTGAGGTGGGCAGGCGGCTCTTCGGACATGCCCTCCCACCAGACGTCGCCGTCGTCGGTGAGGGCGGTGTTGGTGAAGATGGTGTTGCCATCCATGGTGAGCATGGCATTGGGGTTGGTGTGGACGTTGGTGCCCGGGGCCACCCCGAAGAAGCCCGCCTCCGGATTGATCGCGTAGAGGCGCCCGTCTGGCCCGAACTTCATCCAGCAGATGTCGTCGCCCACCGTCTCCACCTTCCAGTCGGGCAGGGTGGGGATGAGCATGGCCAGGTTGGTCTTTCCGCAGGCGGAAGGGAAGGCGCCGGTGACGTACCGGGTCTCGCCCGACGGCGAGGTGAGCTTCAAGATGAGCATGTGTTCGGCCAGCCAGTTGTCGTCCCGCGCCATCACCGAGGCGATGCGGAGTGCAAAACACTTCTTGCCGAGCAGCGCGTTGCCGCCGTAGCCGGAGCCGTAGGACCAGATCTCTCGGGATTCGGGGAAGTGGACGATGTACTTGTTCTCCGAGTCACACGGCCACGAGGAGTCGGCCTCCCCTTCGGCCAGCGGGGCGCCCACCGAGTGCAGGCAGGGCACGAATTCGCCGTCGGAGGCCAGCACCTCGAGCGCACCACGTCCCATCCGGGTCATGATCCGCATCGACACCGCCACATACGCCGAATCGGTGATCTGCACGCCGATGTGGGCGATGGAGGACCCGAGGGGTCCCATCGAGAACGGGACCACGTACATGGTCCGGCCCCGCATCGATCCCTTGAACAGGTCGGTGAGGACGCCACGCATCTCCTCGGGGTCCCGCCAGTTGTTGGTGGGACCGGCGTCCGATTCGTTCGTCGAGCAGATGTAGGTCCGGTCCTCGACGCGAGCCACGTCGCCCGGGTCGGAGTGGGACCAGTAGCTGTTCGGTCGTTTGGCCTCCGACAGCTTGGTGAACGTCCCCTTGTCCACCAGTAGCTGGCACAGCCGGTCGTACTCCTCGGCCGACCCGTCGCACCACTCGACGGCATCCGGCTCGGTCAGAGTGGCGATCTCGTCCACCCACGCAATCAGTCGCTTGTGCTCGGTGGGGGGCATGGGTCGGTGGTTCCTCCTCGGGTATCCGGCGCGGTCCACACTGGAGGCCGGTCATCCTCGCGTCTGTTGCTCGGGGCGCCGGCCGATTGTAGTGGTGGCGGCTCGGCACAATGGTAGGCAAGGGAGGTGGACAGTCCCAATTCCGGAGATTCCGTAGCTGGCGGGGGCCGCCGCGGCGACGAGTTCGCGGTGATCGAACGGCTTCGGGCCAGGTTCGAGGCCGCGGCAGCGGCCGGATCAGCGGCGGGGGGGTCACCGCCGCCCGGCGACCTCTGGATCGGGGACGATGCCGCCGTGGTCACGCTGGCGACCTCGGGTCCGGCAGTGCTGGCGACCGACCTGGTGGTGGAAGGGGTCCACGTCGACCTCGGGCTGTGTGCGCTCGACGACGTGGGGTACAAGGCGCTGATGGTGTCGCTCTCCGACCTGGCCGCGATGGGAGCGCGGCCACTGTACGGGCTGGTCTCGATCGCAGCCCCGGTGGGCACCGACCTCGATCTCTTGGGCGCCGGTGTTGCCGAGGCGGCAGAGGAGGCGGGGTGCGTCGTCGTGGGGGGGGACCTCTCGGGATCACCGGTGCTGGCGGTGTCCACCACCGTCCTCGGGAGCCTCGGAGCCGGCCCGGGTGGGACGGCGCTGCTCCGCTCGGGTGCCGGCCCGGGCGACAGGCTGTTCGTGACCGGGGCGTTGGGTGGATCCGCCGCAGGGCTGCGCCAGCTGCGCGAGGGGCGACCCTACGACCCGTCGCCCCTGGGGTTGCCGCACCGCTATCGCCGCCCGGTGGCCCGCATCGTCGAGGGCGAGCTGGCCCGGGCGTCGGGGGCGACTGCGGCCATCGACATCTCCGACGGACTGGGTGCCGACGTCAGGCATCTGGCCGAGGCCTCCGGCGTCGGCGTCGCCCTCGACCGGGTGCCGGTGGTGGCGGGCGCGACCCCCGAAGAGGCCCTTGCCGGGGGCGAGGACTACGAGCTGATCATCGCCACCGGCGAACCAGACCGGCTGGTCGAGGCCTTCGAAGCCGCCGGGATGCGACCCTTGGTGGACCTCGGTCACTGCACCGAGCGACCGGGCGAGTGCACCCTCGGTGGCCGCCCGCTTGCCCCGGGGGGCTGGAGGCACGCTTTCTGACCCGGTGCGGCACCGCCTACCGGACCCGGTGGCACAGGGCCTGGGCCCGATCCGTACGCCAGGAGGTCCGGTTCACAGGTAATGCTCAGGAAGTGCGGGCAGCATGGGCACCGGAAGGTCGGGGTCGACCAGCAGGCCCGGGCGGAACGTTGAACACTGCATGTTGCACCGTCGGCAATCGCGGAGGAGCAGGCGCCATGGACCAGCACCGGATACTGGTGGTCGACGACGAAAAGGGCATCACCGACCTGGTGGCCATGGCCCTCCATCTCCAGGGTGCTGCCGTCGAGGTGGCTCACACCGGGGCGGATGCACTGCGCGCCGTGCGGGTCTTCCGTCCCCACCTGGTCGTCCTCGACGTGATGTTGCCCGATCTGGACGGCTTCGAGGTGCTCGATCGGATGCTGTCGGAACGGCCGTCTCCGCCGGTTCCCGTCCTGTTCCTCACCGCCCGCGGCGACCTCGACGACCGGCTGCGCGGTCTGGCGTCCGGTGGCGACGACTACATGACCAAGCCGTTCAGTGTCGAGGAGATGCTGTTGCGTGTCGCCGCCATCCTGCGTCGGAGCGAGGGGATCGACGACCCGGGCCGTCGGCTGGTCGTCGGAGACCTCGAGCTGGACGAGGAGAGTCACCAGGCACGCCGGGGATCCGAACCCGTGCATCTCACACCGACGGAGTTCCGCCTCCTCCACTACCTGATGGTGAATGCCGGACACGTGGTGTCCAAGGCACAGATCCGCGACCGGGTGTGGGACTACAGCTTCGATGGCAACGTCAACATGGTGGAGGTCTACATCAGCTACCTCCGCAAGAAGCTCGATGCCCACGGACCACCGCTGGTCCGGACGGTCCGTGGCGTCGGGTACTGCCTGCGCGCCTCTGGCGGAACACCGACCTCATCTGACACGGGAACCGGGCGATGACCCTGCGCCTCCGTCTGTTGCTCCTGTTGGTGGGGATCGTGGCCGCGGGCCTGCTCATCTCCGACGTGGTCACCTACAACGCCCTCCGGTCGTTCCTCATCGCCCGGGTGGACCAGCAGCTGCAGGTGGCCGCCTATCCGGTGGGCCGCGCTCTGATCTCCTCGTCCGGCCTGGGGCCCCAGGTGCCGGCGGCGCCGCCGTTGGTGGTCCCCGGGGGCACTCGACCCTCGGGCAACCTCCCTGCGACACACCGGGAGGTGTTTCGCAATCGGGGCGGGCCGGCGCGGTCGTCGAGCAGCCCCGAGCGGGTGGTGCTCGTACCCCCGGGGACCTACGGGGAGCTCCGGAGTGCTGCCGGCAAGGCCGAGGCGCACCTCTTCTTCAGCTACGGGGGCAAGGCGCCCACCGCCCCGCAGGTCCCCGCCCTCCTGCCGGGATCGGGCCTGCCTCCGGGGTCGGACCTGTACTTCACGACGTCGAGCGGGGGTGCCGACGGAGTGGCCTACCGGGCCGTGTCCAAGCCGTTGGCCGGCGGGGCCGGGGTGGTCGTCGTGGCGGTGCCGCTGACCGACCTCAACACCACCCTCGGGCAGTTGCTGCTGATCGAGCTCATCGTGTCGGCCATTGTGCTCGCCGGCCTCGGCATCCTGTCGTGGGCGATGGTGCGCCGCGACCTGAGGCCCCTGGAGGCGATCACCGAGACGGCGGGGGCCATCGCACGCGGCGACCTGACCCGACGGGTCTCCCATGTGGCCCAAGGGACCGAGGTCGGAAAGCTGGGGCTGGCGTTCAACACCATGGTCGACGAGATCGAGGTGGCCTTTGCCCAGCGCACGGCTTCCGAGGACCGCCTGCGGCGCTTCTTGGCCGACGCTTCGCACGAGCTGCGGACGCCGCTCACCTCGATCCGGGGATATGCCGAGCTGTTCGACCTCGGCGTGAAGGATCGGCCGGAGGACCTGTCGAGGTCGATGCACCACATCAAGGAAGAGGCCTCGCGGATGGCCATGCTGGTCGACGACCTGTTCCTGTTGGCCCAGCTCGATCACGAACGGCCCTTGCGGCTCGAGGCGGTCGACCTGGCGGCGGTGGTCCGCCGGTCCATAGCTGGCATCGGGGTGTCGTCACCCGATCGCCCCGTCGTGGTGGATGCCGACGGCCCGTTGCCCATCGAGGGGGACCAGAACCGGCTGCGCCAGGTGGTCGACAACCTTGTCGTCAACGCGCTCCAGCACACTCCGGACGGGGTGGCCGTCGAGGTCCGGGCAGCCGCAGCGGGGGAGTGGGCGGTACTCACCGTCCACGACGAGGGCCCTGGGATCGATCCGACCGATGCCGACCGGATCTTTCAGCCGTTCTTCCGTTCGGATCCCTCGCGCTCCCGCTCCACCGGTGGGGCCGGACTGGGCCTCGCTATCGTGGCGGCCATCGTCGAGGCCCATCACGGCACCGTGGCGGTCCTCCCCGGCCCGGGAACGACGTTCGAAGTGCGCATTCCGACGGGTCACCACCGCCCGCCGGCGTCGACGCCGTAGGGGCCGGCGTGGGGCTCGCCCCCTTGCCGCCTGCGCCGAAGGGTCAGATGCCGCCGAAGGGCCGGGTGCCGCCCGGATGTCGGTGGGCGAGGAGGTGCCGGGTGCCGGCGATCAGGTGGGGATGTTGCGGATCGGTCGCTTGACGACCTTTCCGGAACGGATGCACGAGGTGCAGACGTTGAGGCGTTTGGGCGAACCGTCTACCAGCGCTCGCACCTTCTGGATGTTGGGATCCCAGCGTCGCTTGGTCCTCCGGTGGGAGTGGCTGATGTTCATTCCGAACGACGGCTTCTTGCCGCAGACCTCGCACACCGCTGCCATGACACTCCGACTTCCTCTGAGAATCCTCTGGGTAAGTCGCAAAGGTTAGCATCCTGCCCATGGTGGTCCTCGACAGGTTGGGTGCGGCAGAGCTTTGCCAGGTCATCACCACGTTCCGCGACGGGCTGCGGGCCCATCAGGAGTTGATCAACCGCCTCAACGTCTACCCGGTGCCGGACGGCGACACGGGGACCAACATGGCCCTGACTCTCGAATCGGTCACTGCCGAGCTCGCCAGCCTCGAGCCCGCGGGCATGGAGGCGACCTGCAAGGCGATCATCCACGGGTCGCTGATGGGAGCCCGCGGCAATTCGGGGGTCATCCTCTCCCAGCTGCTCCGCGGCCTCTCGGAGGGACTCAACACCTTGGACGGACCCCCCGGGGCCCGCGACCTTTCCCGAGCGCTGACCATCGCCGACGAGATGGCGCGGGAGGCGGTGATGCGGCCGGTGGAGGGCACCATCTTGACCGTCGCCCGGGCCGCAGCCGAGGGCGCACGGGCTGCCGCAGAGGGCGGAGGCTCGTTGCTGGCGGTGGCTGAGGCCTCGCGGGCGGGTGCCGCGGAGGCCCTGGCCCTCACGCCCACCCTCCTCCCGGTGCTGGAGCAGGCCGGCGTGGTCGATGCAGGAGGCACCGGATACCTGCTGTTGTTCGACGCGCTGCTCTCGGTCGTCGACGGCCGGGCCATGCCCACACCCCCCGCGCTGCCGGACGGCCCGCTCATACCGTCGAGGACGGCCCTGCTCGATGCCTCCACGATGCCGGGCCACGATGCCGACGCAGCGTTGGCCGGCCTGCGCTACGAGGTGATGTACCTCCTCGAGGCACCCGAGGAGACCATCCCGATGTTCAAGGAGGTGTGGGCCGGACTCGGCGATTCGATCGTGGTGGTCGGCGGTGACGGCCTGTGGAACTGCCACATCCACACCGACGAGATCGGCGCGGCCATCGAGGCATCGCTCGATGCCGGCCGGCCACGTTCCATCCGGGTCACCGACCTGCTCGAGGAGGTGGAGGAGGAGCGCTGGGTGCGGGAAGGGGCCGGGTCCGCCGACAGCGGTCCGGCGCAGATCCCACCGGGGCCGGCGCCGATGACCGGCGTGGTGGCCGTGGCCAGTGGCGACGGGATCGCTCGCATCTTCCGCTCCCTCGGCGTCGAAGGGCTCATCGCCGGCGGGCAGTCCATGAACCCGTCCATCGCCGAACTTGTCGCCGCGGTGGATTCGCTCAGGTCTGACGAGGTGATCGTCCTCCCGAACAACAGCAATATCCGGCCGGTGGCCGACCGGGTCAACGAGCTCAGTGTCAAGACGGTGTGGGTGGTCCCCACCGACACCATCGCCGAAGGGTTCGCCGCCCTGCTCGCCTATGACCCCGAGGCACACGGCGAGAGCAATGCCCAGGCCATGGAGGCCTCGGCCCGCAAGGTGGTGGCCGGCGAGGTCACCCGCGCGGTGCGGGGCTCGGACAGCGCGGCGGGTCCGATCGCCACCGGCGACTGGCTGGGGCTGTCCCGAAACGGGATCGAAGTGGTGGGCGACTCGCTTGCCGACGTCTCGTGCTCGCTGCTCGACGTACTGGTCACCGACGCCCACGACCTGGTGACCATCATCGAGGGGGAGGGTTCGGGCCCCGGCGATACCCGCAGGATCACCGAGTGGATCGGGGACCACCGGCCCGACGTGGAGACCGAGGTGCACCACGGCGGCCAGCCCCTGTATCCGTACCTGTTCTCCATCGAGTGAGCGCCACACCCCCCAGCGATCGCGGGCCGACCGGGGGGAGCGGGCGCCGGCTCCGCCAGCTGGCCGAGCTGCCGGTGTCGGTGCTCAACGGCGTGGGGTCGGCGGCCGAGCGTGATCTCGCCGAGCTGGGCATCGACACCGTGCTCGATCTGTTGACCCACTATCCCCGTCGCTACATCGACGGCACCCGGTTGGTACCGATCGCCGAGCTGGCCGAGGGGGAGAAGGCGACGGTGCTGGCGGACGTGGTCCGGGTCAGCCGGCCGCCGGCCGGTTACGGCAGGGGACGGCGCCGGACCCCCTCGCGGGTCGAGGTGGAGATCGACGACGGCACCGGCCGGCTGAAGGTGGTGTTCTTCAATCAGGCGTGGCGTGCGAAGCAGCTGCCGGTCGGGACCCTGGCGCTCTTCTACGGGCCCATCGGCTCCTATCGAGGCGCGCTCCAGATGGGCAGCCCCACCGTGGAGGTGCTGCGCGGCTCCGACGACGAGGCCGAACCCGCCGACGGCGCCCGCTCGGGCAGGGTGTTCCCGGTCTACCCCTTGAGCGACCGGGCCAACCTCACCTCGGCCCGGATCAGCCGATTCGCGCGAGAAGCCCTCGACCGGGCGGGCGAGCTCGACGATCCACTCCCGTCCTCGTGGCGCCAGCGCCTCGCCCTGGTCGATCGCACCACCGCGTTCGACCATATCCACCGGCCGACCTCCATGGGCCAGCGCGAGCCGGCTCGGCGCCGGCTGGCCTTCGACGAGCTGTTCCGGTTGCAGCTTGCCCTGGTGCTGCGCCAGCACCGGTTGGCCGAGGACGCCCAGGGGATCCGCCACGTGGTCACCCGGGCCGACGGGGAGCCGACCCTGGTGGATCTGTTCGTCGGGCGGCTGCCCTTCACCCTCACCGGTGCGCAGCTGGCCGCCATCGCCTCCATCTCCGAGGACCTGGGCGGTGCCCTGCCCATGCACCGGCTGCTGCAGGGCGACGTCGGATCCGGCAAGACGGTCGTGGCGGTGGCCGCCATGCTGGTGGCGGTCGAGGGAGGGCACCAGGGCGCGCTGATGGCCCCGACCGAGGTCCTCGCCGAGCAGCACGCCACCGAAGTGCGCTCCCTGCTCGAAGGGCTGTCCGTGCCCGACCATGGCACCTTGGAGGGCCGGCGCCCGCTGCGGGTCGCCCTGCTCACCTCGAAGACCGCTGCGGCCGAGCGGGCGATCATCTACTCGGGTCTCGCCGACGGGACGGTGGACATCCTCATCGGCACCCACGCACTCCTCACCGACCAGGTGGGGTTCCGATCCCTCGGTGCGGTGGTCATCGATGAACAGCACCGCTTCGGTGTCGAGCAGCGCGCCGCCCTCAGGGCCAAGGGTCGGGGAGAGGACGGGGCGGGAAGGGATCCCGACCTGTTGGTGATGACGGCCACGCCCATACCCCGGACGGCCGCCATGGTCGTCTTCGGCGACCTCGACATGACCGTCATCGACGAGATGCCGCCCGGCCGGCTGCCGATCACCACCTCGTGGCTCCGAAGCCCCCTCGAAGTCGAAGAGGCCTGGTCGAGGGTGCGCCTCGAGGTCGCAGCAGGTCACCGGGCCTTCGTGGTGTGCCCGCTGGTCGAAGGCTCCGACCGGGTGCAGGCCTCGTCGGCGATCGCCGAGGCGGAGCGGCTGGCGGAGGCCGAGCTGTCCGGACTCGCGGTGGGGCTGCTCCACGGCCAGATGCGCGCGGCGGACAAGGAGGCGGCCATGGCCGACTTCCGCTCCGGCCGGCTCGACGTGCTGGTGGCCACCACTGTGATCGAAGTGGGGGTGGACGTCCCCGAGGCCACGGTCATGGTCATCGAGGACGCGGATCGCTTCGGCATCGCCCAGCTCCATCAGCTGCGCGGCCGGGTGGGACGGGCCGGCGATCCGGCGTGGTGCTTCCTGCTCTCGGAGAACGATGCCCCCGAGGCCGCGGCCCGCCTGTCGGCAATGGAGCGGACCGGTGACGGGTTCGAGCTGGCCGACGTCGACCTCGAGCTGCGAGGCGAGGGAACCATCCTCGGGGCACGGCAGAAAGGCAGCAGCGACCTCAAAGCCGCCAAGCTCCTGTCGGATCAGGACCTGGTGGTCAAGGCCCGCGCCGTCGCCGTGGACCTGGTCGCCGAGGACCCGGGCCTGGCCGGCCACGGGTCGTTGGTCGACGAACTCCGCATCTTCATCGATGAGAACGAAGCGGAGTTTCTGTTCAAGAGCTGATCGCGTGGATGGCTTGCCCGAACGGGACGAATGCTCCCCGGTAGGCTTGGAGCGTGCGTGTGATCGGAGGCGAGTTCCGCGGTAGGCGGTTGGCCGCGCCGTCGGGGTCGACCGTGCGGCCGACCACGGACCGGGTGCGTGAGGCGGTGTTCGACATCCTCTACAGCCTGGGAGGAGTGGAGGGGTTGCACGTCGCCGACCTGTTCGCCGGTACGGGTGCGCTGGGGATCGAGGCGCTCTCGCGTGGAGCGGCCTCGGTCGCTTTCGTCGAGCGCGATCCGGTCGCCCTCGGAGTCGTGCGCGCCAATCTCGCCTCGGTGGGCCTGGGCGACGCGGAATCGAGCGGGGACGCCATCGTGGTGCGCGCCGACGTCGACACCTGGGTGTTGACCACCGCATCACGCTACGACCTGGTCCTCTGCGATCCCCCGTATGACTACCAGGGCTGGGAAGCGCTGATCGCAGGCCTGCCCGCCGATCTGGCCATCCTCGAATCAGGTGGTGAGCTCGCACTTCCGGAAGGATGGGGGATGCTCAAATCCAAGCGTTATGGGAGTACGATCGTGACGGTCGCCCGTCCGGAACGGGTCTCCCAGAAAGGTGTCTCGTGAGGATTGCGCTCATACCCGGGTCCTTCGACCCGGTTCACAACGGACACCTCGAAGTGATCGAGCGTGCGGCCCGCCTGTTCGACGAGGTGGTGGTCGCCGCGCTGCGCAACCCGCAGAAGAGCGAAGTGCTGTTCGATCTCGACGAGCGTAAGGAGATGCTCGAGGAGTCGGTGACCCACCTCGCCAACGTTCGCATCGTGTCCGTGTCCACGCTGGTGGTCAACGTGGCCCACGATGTCGGGGCAAGCGCCATCGTCAAGGGACTGCGCGCGGTGTCGGACTTCGAGAACGAACTGCAGATGGCCCAGATGAACAAGCAGCTCTCGGGGGTCGAGACCCTCTTCATCCCCACCAGTTCGGCACATTCGTTCATCGCCTCGCGGCTACTGAGGGAGGTGGCCCGATTCGGAGGTGACGTGACGTCCTTCGTGCCCAAGGTGGTCGCCCTCCGGCTCCAGGAGAAGTTCGCCGATGAGTGATGTGTTCGAAGATCTCGAGCAGCAGCGGGCTGCCGGAGAGCAACATGACGCGGAGGCCTTCATCCGGAGTGCGCTCGATCTGGTGCAGACGGCCAAGGCCATGCCCTTGTCCGCCTCGGTGCTCGTCTCCCGTGAGGAGCTGGCCGACCTGTTGCAGGGGGCCCTCGATCGCATGCCAGACGAACTTCGCCAGGCCCGCTGGCTGCTGAAGGAGCGCGACGAGTTCCTGGCCGAAAAGGCGAGGGAGGCCGACGCGTTGCTGGAGGAGGTGCGGGTCCAGGCGGAGCGCATGGTCCAGCGCACGGAGATCGTGCGGCAGGCCAACCATGTCGCCCAGCGCGTTCTCGACGATGCCAACGAAGAGGCACGTCGCCTCCGCCACGAGGCCGAGGACTATGCCGACCAGAAGCTGGCCAGTTTCGAGATCGTGCTGGACCGCACGATGAAGACCGTGCAGGCCGGCAGGGAGAAGCTCCAGGTGACCCCGCTACCGGCGGTGGAGATCGGTGACCAGGGGGACACCACGCTGGCATCCGCCGACTCCGTGCTCGGGGGCGGCTCTGCCGTCGACGAGCCGGAAGGCTTCTTCGACCAAGACCTCGACTGAGCGGGCGGACCTGGTGACGGCCGAATCCAGTACCGGCGAACGGGGCGGCATCCCAGGCCCGGGCCCCGGGGGTTCGTCGCGGGTGAAGCGTCCGTTCATCGTCCAGGTGGCCGCCCTCCGCAAGGCGCCGGGCACCACCCGTCACGAATTGCGCCAGGGGGTGATCGACGGGATGGCCGCGGTGTCGGTGACGGTGCCGGCCGGGGCCGTCGTGGTGGCCGACCTGGCTCTGGCGTCCTATCCGGGCGGGATCACGGTTGCCGGAACGGTCAGTGCGCCCTGGCACGGCGAGTGCCGCCGTTGTGGCGGCCCGGTGGCCGGTCAGGTGGCCGCCACGGTGCGGGAGCGCTTCGCCCCGTCCGGTGGAGCCGACGGCGATGAGGACGCCTACCCGCTCGCCAGCGACGAGGTGGATCTCGAGCCGTTGGCCAGGGACGCGGTGCTCCTCGAACTCCCGCTGGCCCCGCTGTGCTCGGACGGCTGCCGGGGGCTCTGCCCCCAGTGTGGGATCAATCGGAATGTGGCCGCCTGCGACTGCGTTCCGGGCGGTGACCCCCGTTGGTCGGCGCTCGACGCCCTGCGAGAACCGTAGCTGCGCGTCTTGCCCTAGGATGTCACCCCTATGGCCGTCCCGAAGAAGAAGACCTCCAAGTCGAAGAGCCGCAGCCGCCGGGCATCCAACTGGGTGCTGAAGGCGCCGGCACGCTCGGTCTGCCCCCAGTGCACGACCGCCAAGCTCCCGCACATCGTGTGCCCCAACTGCGGGTGGTACAAAGGCCGGCAGGCGATCGAAGTCGACTAGTGGCAAGAGGCGGCGCACGGCCGACGGGTGAGGCGTTTGCCGCACTTCCCGTAGCGGTCGATGCGATGGGCGGAGACCGGGCCCCCGGTGAGATCGTGGCCGGAGCCCGTCAGGCGGCGGAGCAGGGCAACATCGCAGTGGTGCTGGTGGGCCGCCCTGGCGAGATGGGCGACACCGGCGGACTTCCGGTGATCGAGGCCGGCGAGGTCATCGGCATGGGCGACGACCCCGGGCAGGGGGTTCGGCGGAAGAAGGACTCCTCCCTGGTTCGTGCCGCCGAGGCGGTGCGGGACGGGAAGGCCCTGGCCATGGTGTCGGCGGGCAACACCGGGGCGACCATGGCGTCAGCCCTGTTGAGGATGGGCCGTCTGCCCGGGGTCATCCGCCCGGCCATCGCCACGCCGATCCCCGATCTGAACAGGGCCTGGCCCACGGTGATGCTCGATGCGGGCGCCAACGCCGAGTGCACCCCGCAGATGCTGTTGCAGTTCGCGGAGATGGGTGCGGCCTTCACCCGCAACCGCTATGGCGTGGAGCGGCCGAGGGTGGCACTGCTCTCCATCGGGGAGGAGAAGTCCAAAGGGACCCCGTTGGTGAAGGAGACCCACGCCATGCTGGCCAGCGGTGCGGGCGGTCCGGGCCTCGAATTCGTGGGAAACGTCGAGGGCCGCGATTTCTTCGAAGGCCTGGCCGATGTCATCGTCACCGACGGGTTCACCGGCAACGTGGCGCTCAAGACCTTGGAAGGCTCCCTGAGGTTCCTGATCGGTGCGCTCACCGAGATCTTCGCCCGCCCCGAGGTCCGAGAGATCGCCGACGCGCTGTCCCCGCACCTGTTGCCGCTCGCTACCGCCCTCGACCCCGAGAGCACTGGAGGCGCGATGCTGCTCGGGGTGAACGGCGTCTGCGTGATCAGCCACGGCTCGTCCTCGTCGGTGGCCATCGTCAACGCCATCACCGTGGCCCACGACCTGGCGGTGGCCGGTCTGGTGGCAGATGTCGCTGCCTCGGTGAGGCAGGGTCCCGCTGAGTGACCGCCGCCAGAGTGACCGTGGGCGAGCTGTGACGTTCGATCGCTACGGTCCCGAGACTCCTGCCGGCAGCGTGATGACGGTTGCTCCTGCGGGTAGAGCGAAGTCACTGTCGGACACCGAGTTCGAATAGCTGGTCAACTCGAAATTGGATGCACTGGCGGAACCACCGGATGTCTCCACCTTGGCCAAGACCCCATTGGAAGTGACGCAGTAGGTGGACGACTGGCCCTGATAGCTCCACTTGGCGCACTTGACCGGCTCGCCGGCGATCGTGCTGTTGGAGAACGACAACGATGCACCGGCGACATGGGCGGCTACGAGCGACTGCCACGAGTTGATCGCGTTGAGCATCGCGGCGCCGTTGTAGACACCGATGATGGAGGTCAGCGCACCGGCTCCGGCGCCGCTCCCCACAGGGGTGCAGGTGCTGGCGCCGGTCGAATCGGTGGAGCACGTGTACGTCATCGTCCCCGTGTTCACCAGCATTGTCCCACTTTCGGATCCGCCCGAGGTGGAGAAGAACTGCTTCGGCGGCGCCTGTGCCAGTGTGATCGTCTGGGTGCTGCCGCCCGACGTCGACGAATAGACCGCCTTGAACGTGGCGTTCTGGGCCGCCTTGACGTTGCTGCCCAGCCGCTTCAGCTCTGACGCGGAGGCGCCGCCGGATCTGCTGGCACCCGTCGTCGTCGGCGTCGTCGTAGCGCCGCTCTGGCCGGAAGACGTCGAGGAACCGCCGCAGGAACCGAGGGTGGCCGCCACCATGAGCAGGATCGGTGTGACGGCGAGCAGACCGCGACGACGCGGGCGATGTCTCGTAACGGGTGCCATCATGCAACCTCCGGTTTCACTCGCCTGATCCGACGACCTGTGCACTCGGGAAACGAACGCGAAAAGCTTTTCACCTCTCCATCCCACGTGCAACCCTCACCGGCCTGTCGGGGCGATCGGATCGGACCGCGATCGGACCGTGAGGGCGGAGTATGTTGCACTGGTGTCCCTAGCCCGACCACTCCGAGCGGAGAAGGCCGACCACTCGTCGAAGATCGCAGGCTCATCGCGTCGGTGGCTGCGCATCGCAGGACAGTATGGTGGTACCTCGTGGATCTGCAGGGCGGTCGCCGACTTCGGTCTCCACCTCGTGCGGGTCACGGACTGAGGAAGATCGGATGGGAGGCCGGCACAACCACGATCCTGACCCGACCGTGTCATCGGGACAGCTCGTGGAGATCGTCGAGGGCGTTCATGCGTGGGTCCAAGCGGACGGCTCGTGGTGGCTCAACAACGCCGGAGCGATCAAGGGCGGGGACGGTACTGTCATCATCGACACCTGTGCGACCGAGGAGCGGACCCGCCGGTTCCTCGATGCGGTCGATGTCGCCACGGCCGGCTCGCCGGTGCGATTTGCGGCCAACACCCACGAGCACGGTGACCACACCCATGGCAACTCCCTGTTGCCGCCGAAGGCTTCGCTCATCGGCCACGAGAACATGCGCGCCGCATTCCTGGTCGACCCGGTCATCGACGCCTGCCCGCCCGCATGGGACCCGCTGCCCGAATGGGGCAAGGTGACCCGCCGGGTTCCGAACATCGTCACCCGCTCCGACCTCACCGTCTTCACCGGTTCACGCCGGGTCGACCTCATCCACCCGGGGTACAGCGCCCACACCACGGGAGACCTCATCGGGTGGCTCCCCGAGGAGAGGGTGCTCTTCTCAGGAGACCTGATCTTCAACGGGCTGACGCCACTCGTGAGCGCGGGTTCCGTCGATGGGGCACTACTCGTTCTTGACTGGCTCGCAAGTTTCGAACCCGATGTGCTGGTACCCGGGCATGGCCCGATCGTGTACTCCTCGGACCTGCCGACGGTACTTGCGGAGCACGAGCGCTACTACCGGTTCGTGCTCGCGGTCGCCGAAGATGGTCGCCGTGACGGGCTCGGTCCTCTGGAGGCAGCCCGACGGGCCGACCTCGGCGAGTTCGCGGGTTGGACCGATGGAGAGCGCCTGGTGCTCAATCTGCACCGTGCCTACGCGGACGCCGATGGTCAGGAGCTCGATCTCTTCCAGGCCTTCTACGATGCGATCGATTTGAATGGCGGTCCGTTGACCACTCACGTGTGCTGCCTCGCATGAGGCTTCTCACCTTCGATGACCACGGGACGGCGCACGTCGGAGTCCTGCGCGACTCCGACGTGCACCCGCTTCCAGAAGGTGTTGCGCTCATCGACCTGCTCGGCGACGATGGAACGACGTTGCGTGAGGCCGGCGAGCGGGCACTCGGTGCGAGCGACGACGTGCGGCCGTTCGGCGATGTGCGACTGATGGCTCCGATCCCGGACCCGCCCACGGTGAGGGACTTCATGACGTTCGAGTCGCACTTCGCGGGTGCACGTGGGCTCGACAACCCGATCCCGAGCCAGTGGTACGACGTGCCGGCCTTCTACTTCACCAACCCCTATGCAGTCATCGGTGCCGGCGATGCCGTGCCGATCCCACCGGGCAGCGCCCTGTTCGACCTCGAGCTCGAAGTGGCGGCCGTGATCGGGAGAGCCGGTCGGGACCTTTCACCTGACGAGGCCGAAATGCACATCGCCGGGTACACGATGCTCATCGACTGGTCTGCCCGGGATCTCCAATTCAACGAGATGCAGGTGGGGCTGGGACCCGCCAAGGGGAAGGACACGGCGACGACCATGGGGCCGGTATTCGTCACGCCCGACGAGCTCGAACCGTACCGATCTGGAACGTCGTTCGCTCTGGCGATGAGCTCGACCATCAATGGCAAGCCACTCGGCGAGGACCGCATGGACTCCATGGCCTGGTCCTTCGCCGAGTTGGCGGCCTACGCCTCGCGGGGCACCGAGGTGCGACCAGGTGACATCCTCGGTTCGGGCACCTGCGGCGGGGGCTGCCTGGTCGAGATGTGGGGCCGCCACGGCGTCGACGGTTACCCTTCACTGCAGCCCGGCGACGAGGTCACGGTGTCCGTGCAAGAGATCGGCACCATGACGCTGCACGTCACCGAGGGAACCGCGCCCCGGCCGATTCCTCCGGCGAGGAATCGAGCGACGAGCTGACCACGCCACCATCGTCGTGGGACACGAGGGCCTCGGGGTTGCCCGGTTCGGATCCGAGCGCTCCGGTCCGATGCAGGGATTGACCCGTTGACGAGCAGACACCCACGCGGCCGGCGCGGGCCGTCGGGCGCGTCGGGCGCGCTGGACACGATCGGACGGCCGGGCTCACGTGCGCTGATCCCCACGCCGGCCCTGGTGTGCGACCTCGATCTCCTGTCGGCCAATGTCGTGGCCATGGCGGATTTCGCCAGCGCGAGCGGAGTATCGCTCCGTCCTCACGCAAAGTCGCACAAGTCGGCGTTCGTCGCCCGGCTCCAGCTCGAACACGGAGCGGTCGGGCTGTCGTGCGCCAAGCTCGGGGAGGCCGAAGTCCTCGTCGACCGGCTCATCGAGGACGGCTACCAACGCCGGGTCTCGGTGCTGCTCACCTCTCCGATCGTCGGCAACGCGGTGGCAGCGAGGGCTTCGGTGCTGGCCGACCGGTGCGACTTGGCTGTGGTCGTCGACCATCCGGCCGGCGTGGAGGAGCTGGCGGAGGCTGCCCGGCGCGCAGGGGTGGAGATCTCCGTGCTCTGTGACGTCGACGTGGGTCTCGGACGCACGGGTGTGCTCGGGCCAACCGAGGCACGTTCGATCGCCGGCCTGGTCAGGGGCACCTCGCACCTTCGCTTCGGTGGGGTCCAGGGCTACGCCGGCCACGTCCAGCATGTGTCGGGACGGGAGGAGCGGCTCGCTGCGGCCCGGGGGGCCGTCGATCGACTCGCGGTCGTGGTCGATGCCCTGGAGGCAGCCGGCCACGAGGTCCCCCTCCGCACCGGAGGCGGTACCGGAACCTCGATGCTCGATGCCGGGCTCGGGGTCCTCAACGAGCTCCAACCGGGAAGTTACGTCTTCATGGATCGCGAGTACCGCGACGCGCTCGGTGATGACCCCGAGGGGAAGTTCCACCAGAGCCTGACCATTGCGGCGACTGTCGTCTCCGCCAACCAAACCGGCTTCGTCACCGTTGATGCCGGACTGAAGGCCATGGCGACCGACGCCGGCGAACCGCTCGTCGTCGGCCAGGGGGAGGGTGTGGAGTACCACTTCTTCGGTGATGAGCACGGTCTCGTCACGACGGCCGGCCCGGCACGGTTGGAGCGAGGCGACCGGATCGAGCTGGTTCCTCCCCACTGCGACCCGACTGTGGATCGCTATGACCAGATGTGGCTGGTCCGCGGCGATGTGGTGGTCGGGACCGCGGACATCGATGCGAGGGGTCGTTCCCAGTAGGCGGAGCGCATCGGGACCCGCTGTGCACCCGAAGTGCTATGCGGAGCGATGGCGCACGATGGGGACCGATCCGTCCCCGATCACCGACAATTGTGTACTGTCACACGGCGGGGCGATTCGGTATTCGGCGGGAGGGCGGTTCAGTGCACATTCGAACGGTGAAGGCGGCGTCGTTGGGGGTCCTTCTCCTCGGGGCCGCGCTGATGTCGGCCTGCGGCTCTTCCAGTCCGTCTTCGACGGTGAGCCCGGTGAGCACGGCCGCAGCCAGGACGGCTTCGACACCCGAGACCTGCGCCGGTCTCGGGTCGGCACTCGAGGCCGCACGGGCTCGCACATCGGGCTCCGCGGCGCTGGCTCGCCAGGCACTGGCGACAGGATGCGCGGCCTATGTGGCCACGTCGTCAACGCCTTCGGTGCTGGATCTCGAATTGATCCGCGGACCCCTTCGGGGCCGGGCGTTTGCCATCGGCCGCGTCGTGACGAAGACGGGGAACGTGTCGCTGACCGACATCGCTCTGACCTCCTCGGGAACGCTCTACGGTGTGGATTTCACCAGCAATCTGTATGTGATCGATCAGGCGAACGGTGCGGCAAGGTTGGTGGGGCCGATCGGCTTCGGCGTCAACGGACTGGTGGTCGGACCCACCGGGACGGTCTACGGAGCATCCGGGTACGGCCTGGTCACCATCAACCCGGCAACGGGCGTTGGAACCGAGGTCGGGCTGATGGGTTTCCCTTCATCGGGCGACCTCGCCTTCGGTGCGGACGGCACGCTCTACATGACAGCCTCGGCCTCGATGACCGGGCCCGCTCCCACCGATCTGCTCGTGGGGGTGAACACGACCACTGCGGCAGGGACACTCATCGGCCCGACCGGCCAGTTGCATGTCTACGGCCTGGTGGTGAACCAGGGGACCATGTTCGCCACCACCGATCGCGGTGACCTGCTCTCGATCGACCCGGCGACGGGAGCCGGCACCGTCCTGGCCACCGGTGGACCCTCCTCCAACGGCATGGCTTCGTCACCGACGCTGGTGGCATCGAACTCGACAGGGTCCTCCCCCTCCGCCACCTCCCCTTCCCCCTCGACGGACCCAGTTCCCTCGACGGCTTCCTCGCAACTTGCAGACGGAAGTTACGTGCTCTCGACGAGCTCCACCGGATGCGGTCTCGACGCGGGCGATCTGAACGGCAAGGTCCTGACGATCAGCGGATCCCAGGCCAGCGTGACCTCGAGCAACGGCGCGCAGTTCGCAGGTGCGGTTACCCGCACCGGCACCGGATTCCGAGCCGATACGGTCCTCAAGGGATCGACGTTCTCGATCGTGTTCACCGGAGCCGTCACGGCCCCCGACGCCATCTCCGGCAGCTACCTGTACGGGGGGATACCAGGCGGCGCGGCAGGCGGGGGTCAAGGGGTGGCCTGCACCTACCCGTTCACCGGCGCCCGGAACTCGTCCGCGGCCACGGCACCTGCCGGAACCCAGGCGTCGAGTTCGGTACTACCTTGCAGCGCCGGTACCATCACCTCGTCGGTCAAGGCGAAGACATCCAATTTCTACAGTATGGACGGCTTCGGCTGTTCCGGTCGGTTCGCCTATGCCTTCGTCGCCGTCACCAACGCGCAAGGTTCTCCGGTGGCCCAAGTGACCATCCTGCTCATGGCCCAAGGCGGGGCGTGGACGCCGGTCTCTCGGTCGTACTGCCAGTCCGGTTCGGTCCCTGCTGCGATCTACCAGCCTGCCTGTCAGACGAACTGACCGGGTACGCCGTTGCTTCGCCGAAGATCGGGTCGTGGACCCGCAATGAGGCGGACATGGCCTCAGGTTCGGCCGGCCACAACCCAGCGGTAGCGCTAGATGGATCCCCAGACGTGGATCACGGGCAGCGGGACGCGCTCGGGTTCTGCAGGTAGCTGGTCGCCGAAGATCTCGCTGAGGAGGCCGTGGACGACCGGGTGAAGCCGTTCCTCGGCGAACCTGTCGCACTCCTCTTCTGACTCCCAGACGTCGATGTACCGCAGGCCACCCTCTGGCCGCTCGACGGCGATATGGGTGATGAGCCCTTTCGGCGGCTCATCGCCGAGGCCCGCCACGATGCGCTCGTAGAAGGTTGCGTCGATCGGCACGTCCTGGGTGAATGCAAAGGTCATGGCGGGAGCCTCCGATACTTGATCCGAAGTGGATTCGGATCAATAATCGACCACATGGCCCACGTTGTCAAGAGACGCTCATACGATGCCGCGCTGCGGAGGGCCCGTTCTGCTGGCACCAGACAGCGGATCGTCGAGGCGGCACGGGAGCTCATGGTGGAGCAGGGCTATCGGGCGACGACGATTGCCGCAGTCGCCGCCCGAGCGGACGTCAGCGTCGATACCGTCTACGAGTTGGTCGGCCGCAAACCAGTCGTCCTGCGTGAAGCCATCGAGCAGGCGATCTCCGGGTCCGACCACGCCGTCGTCGGCGAGGAACGTGCTCACGTCATTGCCATGCGGGCCGAGCCGCGCCCTGTCGAGAAGCTGGCCATCTACGCACGTGCCATACGAGAGACCCAGGCCCGCATCGCTCCGCTGTTTCTGGCACTTCGCGACGCCGCGTCCACCGAGCCCGAAGCGCACCAGGTGTGGCAGGAGATCAGCGACCGGCGGGCCGCGAACATGAGGAAGCTGGTACGCGACCTGCGTGATGCTGGGGGGTTGCGCGAGGGCTTGTCGATCGACGAGGCCGCCGACATCGTCTGGGTCACCAACAGCTCAGAGGTGTATGTGATGCTCACCGGCGAGCGGGGTTGGTCACCCCACCGCTATGAACGCTGGTTGGCCGACACCTGGCGGCGGTTGCTGCTCGATTGAGGAGCCCCACCCCGGTGGAGAGCGTGTCGACCATCGTGGGTGCCCGAACTGAAAGGCGGGGCAGGGGCACGTTAGCAACGGAGTCACGAGAGGACAGCGGTAGGCTTCGTCACCAATGGACACCAGAGCGCTCCGGTTCCCCCGCCAGCTCATCGTCATCGGCTACTTGATGGCGGCCGTGTCCACGGTCATGCAGTGGTGGCCGCGGCCGGGCATCGGCTACATCTCCAAGACCGTGACGGCCTATGACCTTTCGCTCCTGATCGGCTCAATCCTCTTTGGATGGGGCTGGTGGCTGTGCATGCCCGTCCTGTCGACCACCAAGTCCGCGCACACACAGCTTCGTCTGGCGCTTCGGATCTTCGCCCTGGCGAACGGAGTCCTCGCAGTCGGTCGTCTGGTGGAAGTTCGGGCGGCCTACGGCTCGCTGCAACGTGCAAGCGTGATCGTCTGTGCGCTGGGACTGGGTGTCGTTTCGATCGGGTTCTGGATGGCTTCTCGCGGTGTCGAGGAGGTGGACGGGTCCGCAGAGATCATCACCGCTGAGGTTTCCGACTCAAGCTTCTGAACCTCTCCCCCCGGACGATGGTGCGATTCGACCGGTGGACCTACTCAGGCGTGTGGCACACGGCTTCCACGTTGTTGCCGTCAGGGTCGCGGACGAAAGCTCCGAAGTAGTTCGGGTGGTACTCGGGCCACAGCCGGGATTCGTGCAGCACCACCTCACCGCTCCGGACGGCCGCGTCATGGAACGCCTGGACGGCACTCCGATCCGAGGCGACGAAGGCGATGTGGGACTCGCGGAAGCCATTGCCGCTGGTTTGCGGGCCGATCCAGAACGTCGGCATAGGTGGAATGCCGAATCCGATGACCTCGCCGAAATCCATCACCCGCTCTCCACCGAGAGGTGCGAGCACGGTGTCATAGAAGGAAGCACTGGCGGCAACGTCAGCACACTGGATGGACAGGTGATCGAGCATGGCGGAATTCTGCCACTACTCGCTCCTATCGCGCTGGTGGAAGTGTGCCTCTCGCGGAACCGACCCTCGGCATTCCTGGTCACACGGACGCACATACGGGAGCGCCTGCGGCCCGCTGGCGTCCGAAGGGACCCGTGGCGGGCGTCCCCACGTGGGCCCGGGTCATGTGCGCTGCAGCATTCCCCGCACGTAGGCGGCCTGGCCGGCGTGCTCGAGGTCGTCGGCGATCACACTGACCAGTCGCACGCCCAGGGTCACCGGCGGATCCCATCGTTCCTCCACGATCCGATCGAGGTCGGGATCGGAAATCGACCGGACGAATCCCAGTGTCGCCTCGAGGACCGCGTCGTGATAGCCACGAAGCAGTGCGGCGTTGCCGGTGAGCGCTGCCACCTGGTCGGAGCCATGGCCGTAGCCGGTGTCCGAGATGTCCAACGGCAACCCGAACCGGTCCGCCCACCCCGATGACGTCCATGCCTGCTCGGTTCCGGCCGCCGCCGCGATGTGGTCGTCCTGCACCCGGGTCAGGTGCCACACCAGCCACGCGATCGAATTGGCGGTGCCCTCGGGCCGAAAGCCCAGCTCCTCGGGCGTCAGCCCTTCGACCACACCGTGGACGCTGTCACGGATGCGACCGAATGCATCGGCGAGCAGATCGGCGCTTCCCATGGCGGTCCTCCTTTTGACGGCCCACCGAGGCGCCCCACTCTGCCGAGGCGCCTCGCTACCGGAGCCGAGCGTCTAGCGGTTGAGCAGGTCCTTGGCGATGTGGGTGATCTGGATCTCGTCGGTGCCGGCGTAGATCTGGAAGACCTTTGCGTCGCGGGCGAGCTGCTCCACCCGGAACTCTGCCATGTAGCCGTTGCCGCCGAACAGCTGCACCGCCTCCATGGCGACCTCTGACGCGGCTTGGGCGGAGTAGAGCTTCATCGCCGAGGCCTCTGCCAGCGTCAGGCTCTTGCCTGCCGCAGAGAGCTCGATATGGCGGAAGACCAGGTTCTGGACATTGAGGCGGGCGACCTCCATTTTGGCCAGCTTGAGCTGGATCAGCTGGCGGTCGCCGATCGGCTTGCCCCACAGGATGCGATCCTTGGCGTACTGCACCGACAGCTTGAGGCACTCCTCGATCAGGCCCAGTGACATGGCCGCAAGTCCGGCCCGCTCGGTCACGAAGTTCCCCTTGGCCGAGTCGCGGCCGCTTCCGCCTCGCTCGTCCTCGGTCTCCCCGAGGAGGTGCTCCTTGCCCACTCGGACGTCCGACAGGAACAGCTCGCCGGTGGGGGAGGAGTGGAGCCCCATCTTGCGGAACGGCTTCGACTGGTCGAGACCGGGCATCCCCTTCTCCAGCACGAAGGTGAGGACCTGACGGTCGCGCACCGGTGTGTCCGATCCGTCATCGAGCTTGGCGTAGAAGACGATGGTGTCGGCGTAGGGACCGTTGGTGATGAACGTCTTGTTGCCGTTGAGGATGTACTCGTCGCCGTCGCGGCGGGCGGTCGACTTCATCCCACCGAGGGCGTCGGAGCCCGAGTCGGGCTCGGTGATGGCCCATGCACCGACCTTCTCGCAGGTCAGCAGGTCGAGGCCCCACCGCTCCATCTGGGCCGGGGTTCCCTGCTTCATGATGGTCCCACCGGCCAGGCCCACACTGACACCCATGGCCGTGACGATGCCCGGGCAGTAGTGGCACAGCTCGATGATCGGGATCAGTGTCATCGCCGCCGCGCCACCGTCGCCCTGTTGCCCGGTCCGGTCCGCTGGGGCTTCCGTCCCGCCCCCAGCTGCCTTCCGCTCGACCTGCTTCTTGAAGCGGTCGCGGGCCACCTGGTCCATTCCGAAGGTGGCGTAGAGCTTGCGGATGAGGTCGTAAGGCGGCAGGTCGCCATGTTCCAGCGCGTCGATGTTGGGGACCACCTCCGCTTCGATGAAACGCCGGATGGCGTCCCGGACCATCAGTTGCTCCTCGGACCATTCGAACACGGCGGACCTCCTGTGCGCCCCGTCGGCTGCGGGCGATCGGTTGGGCCGAGGCTAGTTGACCTCGGCCTACAGTCGAGAGGTGCGATTCAAGCGGGTGCCCGAGCAGACCGCCTACGAGCGATGGGGAGGGGCGCCCTTCTTCGTTGCCCTGGTGGAGCGGTTCTACACCGGCGTGATCACCGATCCGATCTTGCGGCCGATGTATCCCGAGGACCTGACCGAGTC
Source organism: Acidimicrobiales bacterium (assembly GCA_017883135.1). Taxonomy (GTDB): domain Bacteria; phylum Actinomycetota; class Acidimicrobiia; order Acidimicrobiales; family RAAP-2; genus Bog-756. Next base: position 19,759 of record JADGOE010000014.1, on the reverse strand, counting down.
CAAGGCCCACCTGGCGCTGTTCCTGGAGCAGTACTGGGGAGGGCCTCGCCACTACAGCGAGCAACGCGGGCACCCGCGCCTGCGCGTGCGCCACGCTCCCTTTGTCATCGGCTCAGCTGCGGCCGGTGCCTGGTTGCACCACATGACCGATGCGGTGCACGCTGCCGGTCTGTCGCCGGTCGATGAGGAGGAGCTGCTCGGCTACCTGGCCATGGCGGCGCGCAGCCTCATCAACGACCCCTCCTGAGGGTGATCACCAGACCGCACCCAGCACCTGGCGCATCGCCGCCTCGAAGGCAGCGTCGTCGAGCTGAGCGCGTGCGGCGAGGACCATGGCCGCGTCGTCGCCGACTGGGACCCGCAGCGGGGTGGCAGGGTCTTCGATGGCCCGCCTGATGGCCGTGGCCACAAGCTCGGGCCCGGGGCGACCGCTCGGGCCGGTCAGCGTTCCGTCGACTCCGGACCACTCCTCCCACAGGGGCCGATAGGCGTCGTCGCCGGGCAGGTCGTCCACCGGCTTCATGCCCTCGCCGATATAGCCCGGCTCGATGACCACCACCCGGATCCCGAAATGCCCGAGCTCGAGGTGGAGCGTCTCGGACAACGACTCGAGGGCGAACTTGGTGGCAGAGTACGGACCCTCCAGCGGCGTGGCGACCCGGCCCTGGATCGAGCTCACGTTCACCACCACTCCGCTTCCGCGGACTCTCCAGGCCGGGAGCACGTGCTGGAGCAGCGCCAGCGGCCCGATGGTGTTGGTCTCGAACATGGCCCGGAGCCGGTCGAGTGGGTAGCTCTCCAAGGGCCCCTTTCCCGAGATCGCCGCGTTGTTGACGATGGCGTCGAGCGGTCCCGACCGGTCGAGCGCCCCGCGGATCGACTCGTCGTCGGTCACGTCCAGGTTGAGGCGCTCTGCCACGTCGAGCCGGTCGAGCAGCGATCTGTCGCGGGCGGTCGCTATGACCTGGTGGCCGGACCGCGAGAGCTCGGCGGCCGTGGCCGCTCCGATGGCCCGGGCCGCACCGGTTACGAGGATGCGCATGGCGGCAAGCGTAGGCCGGTCAGGCGCAGCGATGCCCCGGGCCGTCGTGCCAGGACGGCGGTACGCTGCCACCATGACGACCGATGAGCTGATGGACCGGGTCTGCCCGTTGATCCGCGACAACGGATGGGCCTACTACTTCGTGCCCGAGACCGAGGCGAAAGGGAAGGAGCTCGGCCTCGATGTGTTCCAGTTCTACGTCGTCGGTCGTGGTGGGGTGCTCGGCAACGTCGAATCCAGCGTGGTCGCCAGCGCCTTCGGCTACTTCAGCCCGTCGGCGATCCAGCCGCTGTGGGACTCGGCGTGCCGGTTGGTGGATCCGAGGGACGCGGCCCGGGCCTACTTCGAATGCGCAGCGCAACTTGGCAGCACCCGGTTTGCCGGACTCGAGGGACTCGAAGGATTCTGTGCCGCAGCCGGAGTGGTCAACCAGGCTGCCGACCCCACCGGCCTCCCTCTGTACGCCGGGTTCCGGGCAGAGCCGCTGGTCGATGATCTGGCGGGCCGGGCCATGCAGCTGATGTCGGTCCTGCGCGAGTTCCGGGGGAGCGCCCATCTGCTGGCGGTGCGGGCCGAAGGGCTCGACGCCAAGACCGCACACTTCATCAAGCGGCCGGACGACATCGAGATGTTCGGTTGGTCGGCTGATGATGCGCCGGTGATCGGGCCGGCGGAGCGCAAGGCGCTCGACGCCGCAGAGCGGCTCACCGACAGCATCGTGCACTCCGCCTACGCCGCGCTGGACGATGCCGGTGCCGACGCCCTGGTGGCAGGTCTTGACGAGATGGTGGCCGCCCTTGCCTCGTAGCCGACCGTATCCGTCCCCGTCGCCCGTCCGCTGCTACTGATCGACCGCGACCGTTCTGGTCACGTCGACGGCGACCTCGAGGGTGTGGGAGTCCCCGCCACCGAACACGATGCCTTTCAGCGGTGAGACATCGGCGTAGTCGCGTCCCCACGCCGTGGTGACATAGGTCTGTCCCACGAACTTGTCGTTGGTCGGATCGACATCCAGCCAGGCCGATCCCGGAACGAACACCGAGGGCCACGCATGGGAGGCATCGCCTCCGATCCGTCGTTCCCCCCCGGCCGGCGGCGAAGTCTCGAGGTAACCGCTGACGTACCGGGCTGCGAGCCCTATCGAATGGAAGCATCCCACCGCCAAGTAGGCGAAGTCCTGGCACACGCCCCGCCGGTGATCCAGGACTTCCTCGAGGGGGGTGGTGATCGTGGTGGAGCCCGGCTCGTAGACGAAGTCGTGGAAGATCCGCTCGGTGAGGTCCGCCACCGCGTCGACCAACGGCCTGTCCGGGGGGAACGACGGTTCGGCGTAGGCGCGGACTGGCGATGACGGTGTGACCAGCGGCGAGTCGAAGCAGAACTCGCGCGCCGCCAGCAGCTCGGGAGCCAGGTCGCCGGCCAGTTGATCACGGGCCTGATCCCATGTCGGCCCGCCATCGGGAAGAGCCTGGCAGCCCTCCACCGACACCGAACTGGTCGAGGTGACGGTCAACTCCCGGAACGGCCCGTCGACAGCGAACGAGGCCACCGGATTGCCGAAGAAGTCGGTTCGCTCGGCTACGCAGGTGGGGGAGGGATCGACGGCCAGCTCGCTCGAGAGGCAGTGCTGGAGCTCAGTGTCTCGCGGGCGGAGATGGGCTTCGTTCCGGCTCCGGGTCACCGGCGCGCTGTACCGATAGCTGGTCCGATGGACGATGCGGTAGATCACCGGCCGCGTCCGATGCCGGTGGCGACCGCCCCGGTGCCGACCGTCCCGGTGGCGGTGCCGACCGTCCCGCGACCATCGGAGGTGATCCCCTCTCCGCCCCGACGGGGCTCGGCGGAGGTGGCCGTGGTCATGACGGCACGGATTCGACCTGCCATCCGACGAACGATGGACGGAAGTAGGTCTCGTCGAGCCGGAGGTCGATCTCGGCCAGGGCCGACTGCACCTCGTCGAGAAACTCGTCGAGCCCACCGAGGGTGAGGCGGGGGACCGCCGCCGACGCCACCACCATCGAGGCGTTCGCACACGCGTCCAGGGGGCCCTCGGACCGGGCCAGCTCCTTGAGGTGGGAGCGGACCTCGGTCAGACAGGCGCTGACCGCTCGGGGGAACCGGACGTCCTGGAGGAGGAAGCGCAGGGTGGAGCCGCCCTGAGGCCGTGCGGGCATGGCACGGCGAAAGGGCTGATAGGCGGCGAGCGAGCGGAGCACGGCCATCCAGTGGACCACGTCGTAGGGGTCGTCACCCCGCTTGGGGTGCAGGCTCTCGGAGCGGACGTCGAGCACCCTGGTGGTCAGGTCGGCCCGCTCGAGGTTCTGGCCGATGGAAAGGAAGCTGATCGCCTCGTCGCGGCTCATGGTGCCGAGCAAGATACCGTTGATCCGCTGGCATCCGGCGACGACCCGTCGTAGCCACTGGACACGTCCCTGGCGCGTTCCTGCCTCGTCCAGATGGTCGGTGCAGGCCAGCCACAGGTTGTTGCAGGCCTCCCAGGCCTCACGGGGCACCACGGGACGGGCCCTACGGAAGCTCTCCCGCGCTGCGGTGACGGAGGCCAGTATCGAGGAGCCGTTTCCCTCGCCGTGGAGGAGGAACTCGATGACGTCCTCTTCGGCGACCGAGGCGTCGCCGGTCTCCACTGCGGCCGAGTAGCGCTCGGCGAACTCGCTGTGCACACCCACCACGGCCAACAGCGGCTCCCAACCCACGTCCTCACCGACCGGCAGGTCGAAGTGGGTGTCGGTGTGGACCTGCACGATGCGGGCGGTGCCCTCCGCTCGTTCGAGGTAGCGCCCGGCCCAGTACACGGCCTCGGCCATTCGTGCGAGCAGCATGGTTCGCTCCTTGGGTAGGTCGTGGGGTGGATCGAGCCGGGGTGCCGGGGCGACCTGGCGGTTCATGGGACCGGCGGGTGCCCGGGTTCGCCGCCCGACGGTGCAGGGGTCCCCGTGGGCCCGGTCGGAGCGCGATGCGAGACGTCGACCACCCAGGTGTCCTTGCTCCCTCCGCCCTGGGAGGAGTTGACCACCAGTGAGGCCCTCGTTGCGCGCCACCCTGGTCAGGCCGCCCCGGGTGACGTAGGCGCCCTCGGGCCCGAGGAGCGTGAAGGGGCGGAGGTCGACGTGCCTCGGTGCGATCTCGCCCCCGCAAAGCGTCTGTGCCGTCGACAGGGGAACCACCGGCTGGGCCACCCACCGCTTCGGGTCGTCCCCGATCTGGCGGACCGCGTGGGCCAGCTCGCCGGGAGTGGCCTGGCTCCCGACCAGGACGCCGTACCCGCCGGACTCGTTGGCCGGTTTCACCACCAGCCGCTCGATGTTCTCCATGACGAACCGGAGCGACTTCTCCTCGCTGCATCGCAGCGTGGGCACGGTTGCCAGAATCGGCTCCTCATCGAGGAAGAACCGGATGATGTCCGGCACGTAGGAGTAGACCTTCTTGTCATCGGCGATGCCGGCGCCCGGGACGTTGACCAGTGCCACCCGGCCGGCGCGCCAGGCCCTGATCAGACCCGGTACGCCCAGCATCGAGTCGGGCCGGAAGACCTCCGGGTCGAGGAAGAGGTCGTCGATGCGCCGGTAGATGACGTCGACCCGTTGCAGGTCGTCGATGGTCCGCGCGTAGACAGCGTCGTCGTCGAGCACCACCAGATCGCTCCCTTCGACCAGCTCCACGCCCAACTGCTGGGCCAAGAAGGCGTGCTCGAAGTAGGCCGAGTTGTAGATGCCCGGTGTCAGCACGACAATTGTCGGATCGCCCGGAGCGGGCGAGACGGAGGACAACAGGTTGGCCAGCCGGCCCACGTACGGGTCGACCGGCTCGATGCTGTAGTGCCGGAACATCTCGGGGAAGACGTGCTTGGCCACCATCCGGTTCTCGAGCAGGTAGGAGACGCCCGAGGGCACCCTCAGGTTGTCCTCGAGGACGTAGACCGTCCCGTCGGCGTCGCGGATCAGGTCGCTTCCGCAGATGTGGGCCCAGATGCCGCCGGGGGGATCGACGCCCACGCACTCCCGGTGGAAGTTGGGGGAGCCGGCCACCAGCTCGGAGGGCACCACTCCCGAACTGACCGAGCGCTGGTCGTGGTAGACGTCGTCGATGAACAGGTTGAGTGCGCTGAGCCGCTGGACCAGGCCGGACTCGATCAGGCGCCACTCCTCGGCCGGTATCACCCGGGGGATGATGTCGAACGGCCACGGCCGATCGACCCCGGTGCTCCCCTCGCAGACTGTGAAGGTCACCCCGATGGCACGCATCTCGCGATCGGCCGCCTGCTGCCGCTCTGCCAGCTCCTCGGGGCCGAGCTTGGCGAAGTGGCGCCACAGGGGCCCCACCGCCGGCCGTGGTTCGCCGCGAGGGCCCACCATCTCGTCGTAGAACTGCCCCGGGTCGTAGGACGGCCACGTCGCCAGGCACGGTTGTGCCGCGTGCTCGGGCGCGACGTCTGGGTCGGAACGTTCCACACCCAAGGTGATACGTCGGCGATGGGTCAGGTGGGTTGCCACCGTGTTTCGGCTCCGTGAATGTCCACGTCCGATAGCATCTTCGCCTACCGGGTGACCCAGGCCGATGGGTGCGCCCAGACCGCTAGACACAGGAGATGCCGTGCCCGCAGAGACCCATGTGGAAGAGGGCCCGCTCGACCGCCAGCAGGTCCTCGAGCTCATCCGCGACCTGCTGGCCGACATCTTGGAGATCGAGCCGTCGGTCGTCAGCGAGTCCTCGTCCTTCGCCGAGGACCTCGACGCGGACTCGCTGGCCCTCATCGAGTTGGTGGAGGGGCTCGAGGAGGAGCTCGGCGAACGCTCGGTGGGCTTCCGTATCGATGACGAGGACCTCGAGGAGCTCCGGACCGTGCGGGACGCCGTCGACTATGTCCACGCCAAACTCGGAGGGGCCTGAGGCGCCCGATGGCGCTCTCCTCCGACTCGCCAACGCCGGCCGGTGGCAACCGGCTGCACCGGCGGATCGACTACCGGTTTGACGATCCGCAGCTGCTGGAGCAGGCCCTGGCCCACCGATCGTGGTGCGCCGAGCAGGGCGGGCTGGCCTCCAACGAGCGCCTCGAATTCCTGGGCGACGCCGTGCTGGGCCTGGTGGTGGCCGAGTATGCCTACCGGACCCGTCCGGAACTTTCCGATGGCCTGATGTCCAAGGTGAGGGCGTCGGTGGTCAACACCCGGGTGCTCGCCGAAGTGGCCCTGGGCCTTGGGATCGCCGAGCAGCTCCGCCTGGGCCGCGGGGAGGACCAGTCCGGGGGCCGGACCAAGGAGTCCATTCTGGCCGACGCCACCGAGGCGGTCATCGGCGCGGTGTACCTCGATGGCGGTCTGGCCGAGGCCGAGCGGCTGGTCCTCTCGCTGCTCAGGGACCGGATCGCCGCCGCGGTCGGTGAGCCCGGCGAGTCGGACCACAAGAGCCGCCTGCAGGAGGAGTCGGTGCGCCTGGGCCGGGGGGTTCCCCGCTACGAAGCGGAGGGCTTCGGCCCCGATCATGCCCGGAGGTACCTGGCCACGGTGTACGTTGCTGGCCAGCGCCTCGGCACAGGGGAGGGGCGATCCAAGAAGGACGCCGAGCAGGTGGCCGCCCAGGCCGCCTGCGGATCGTTGGAGGTTGAGAGAGGCGGAGGGGATGCCTGAACTTCCCGAAGTTGAAACCATTCGTCGCGACCTCCAAGGCGAGGTCGTGGGCCGGAAGATCAAGTCGGTCGAAGTACGGAACGGCCGCACCGTCCGGCGCCATCCGAGCGCCAAGCACTTTCGCGCCCAGCTGGAGGGCCACACCATCAAGTCGGTCGACCGGGCGGGCAAGTACCTGCTGATGGGCCTGGACGACGGTCAGACCCTGGTCGTGCACCTGGGGATGAGCGGCCAGTTGCAGCGGGTGAAGAGCATCAAGGAGCCCAAAGCGCCCCACACCCACGCAGTGATCACCTTCACCCAGGGTGGTCAGCTCCGATTCGTCGATCCGCGCACCTTCGGCGAGCTGTTCGTCTCCGCCGCACCGGTCGAGGGTCAGCCCGCACTCCCCGAACTGGCACATCTCGGATTCGACCCGCTCGAGGACGTCATGAGCTGGGAGAAGTTCTGGGTCCTGCTGTCCTCCCACAATGCCGGGCTGAAGTCCCTCCTCATGGATCAGGAGTTCGTGGCCGGCATCGGGAACATGTACGCCGACGAGATCCTCTTTGCCGCCGGGCTGCGCTACGACCGCCTGTCCAACTCGCTCTCCTCCCAGGAGGTCCGCCGCCTCTACCGTTCGATGGTCGAGACGCTCGCCGAGGCGGTGAAGCGCCGCGGCTCCTCACTGGCCGACGAGCAGTATCGGGACCTCTTCGGCGAGGTGGGGGACTATCAGGACCAGCACCAGGCCTACGACCGCGAGGGCCAGGCGTGCCGGCGCTGTCGCGCCACCATCGTCCGGGTGAAGTCGGGCGGCCGGTCGACCTTCTTCTGTGATCATTGCCAGGTGTGAGCTGGGTCTTCCGCGCCGTCCGGCGGGTACCGATAGGGTGAGCGCCCGGTGTTCCTGAAGTCACTCTCCCTCAAAGGATTCAAGTCCTTCGCCGACCACGCGGTGCTCGAATTCGAGCCCGGCATCACCGTGGTGGTCGGTCCCAACGGGAGCGGCAAGTCCAACGTGGTGGACGCGGTGGCCTGGGTGCTGGGCGCCCAGGGTCCGCGCACGATGCGCTCGTCGAAGATGGAGGACGTCATCTTCATGGGCACCGCCGACCGGCCGGCGCTGGGGCGGGCCGAGGTGTCCCTGACCATCGACAACAGTGCCGGCAAGCTGGCCACCGACCTGGCCGAGATCACCATCACCCGGACGCTGTTCCGCTCGGGTGACAGCGAGTACTCGATGAACGGCGCACCGTGCCGGCTCCTCGACATCCAAGAGCTCCTGTCGGACACCGGGGTGGGGCGCCAGCAGCACGTCATCGTCAGCCAGGGCCATCTCGACGCCATCCTCGAGGCCCGGCCCGAGGACCGGCGCGCCGTGATCGAAGAGGCAGCCGGGGTGCTCAAGTTCCGTCGGCGCCGCGAGCGCTCCGAGCGGCGCCTCGCATCCACCGATGAGAACCTCGAGCGTCTCTTCGACCTGGTCCGGGAGGTCAAACGGCAGATCCGGCCCCTCGAGCGCCAGGCTGCAGCGGCCCGCTCCTTCACCGGCCTCTCCGACGAGCTGCGGGCGGTCCGTCTCTTCGTCGCCGGTTCGGAGCTGGCCGCGCTCGACGACCGCCATACGGCGGGCCGGAAGCTCCAACAGGAGCTGACCGCCACCGAGGAGAGGCTGCACCGGTCGTTGGACCAGCTCGACGCCGACTCCGAGCGGACGGCGGGCGAGCTCTCCGCCGAGCGGGAGTCGGACCTGGCCGCCTCCCTCGGCCGGGCAGAGGGGATGGTGGAGCGGGCACGCGGCCTGTCCGGCGTGCTCCGTGAGCGGCAGCGGTCGCTGGCCCAGGCCCTCGACGCGGCTGCCGATGCCGACGTGGTCTCCACGCTCGAGGCCGAGGGGGCACACCTTGGTCAGGAGCTGGAGGCCGCACAGGCGGACACCGCGGCGCTCGCTCCCGAGCTGCAGGCGTTGGTCAGCGTCGAGTCGGCGATGGCCGCGGAGCTCGACGCTCATCTCGAGGCCTGGGGTGACGGCACCGAGCTCCGGCAGGCGGATGAAGCGGCCACGGTGGCCCGGGGGCAGATGGCCTCGTTGGAGCACGCCCTCGACCGCGACCGCCGGACCCTCGACCAGCTGACCGCCCGACTGGCCTCGATGGAGCGGCGGGCGGCCCTGCTCGAGGGCGAGGACCACGAGCTCGGCGAGCGCCTGGCCGAAACCGAGCAGGCTCGCCACCAGTTGCAGGCCACCGTTGCCGAGACCGAGGCCGCCCACGGGCGTGCCACCGCTCAGCTGGAGGTGGCCGAAGAGGCGCTCCGCCAGGCCGAGCAGGAGCAGGCCCGCTCCGTCGCCCGGGCCGACGCCTTGGAGCGGGCACTCGACGACGCGCGCGGTGCGGCCGGTGCAGAGCTGCTTGCCGGGGTCGACGGCGTGGTCGGCACGTTGCTCGACCTGGTGGAGGTGGACAGGGGCTGGGAGGACGCGTTCGAGGCCGCCGCCGGTGGGTCACTCGCCGCCGTGGTCGTCTCGGGCAGCGAGCCGGCCCGGGCGGCGCTGTCCCGGCTCCGTCAAGGGGGGGCCACCGGTGCGGTGCTGGCGCTGACCGGCGCATCGTCCTCGGCGCGTTTCGGTGCGGGCGGGGCCGACGATACGCCTCCGGGCACCGAGTCGATCCGCCACCACGTACGTCCTCGGTCAGGCGGCCGCGACTTCCCGGGGCTCGATTCGGTGCTGGACACCTTGTTGGCCGGATCGTGCTGCGCCCAGCACGGCTGGTCGGAGGCCATCGACCTGGCCCTGGCCAGACCCGACCTGGTGGTGGTCACACGCGACGGCGACCGCTTCTCGTCCACCGGGTGGAGGGTGCGGGCCGCCGGCGGGGTGGTCACCGCCGCCGTGGTGGACGAGGCCCGCGGCCGGGCAGGTGCGGCCAAGGTGGCAGCAGTCCAAGCAGCAGAGGAGCGGACCACAGCCCGGTCCGGTGTGGAGGCGACCCGAGAGGCTGCGGCCGAAGCCGTGCGGGCCGACGACCGCAACGAGCTCGCACACCAGAGCGCCCGCGCCGGCCGCAGGCGGGTGGCCGATGAGCGCTCGCCGCTGGGCGTGGAGCTCGAGGAGATCCGTCGGAATCACGCGGAGCTCGAGGAGCGGATCGCCCGTGACAACACCTGCTCGTCCGAGCTGCTCACCGAGCTGCCGGCCATCGAGGCGGCGCGGGCGCGGGCGGGGGACCGGGTGGCAGTGGCGCGCGACGAGCGCCGGCGCATCGACGAGCGGATCGCGGAGGCGACGGCACACCGGAGCGAATGGGAGGTGCGGTCGGGGGGACTTGCCGAACGCCGGCGGGTCCTTGCCGAACGCCTGGCCGAGGTCGAGCGCCGGCTGACCGGGCACCCCGACGAGCGCCGCCAGGCAGCGGAGCGCCGCAGGCGGTTGGAGGCGGACGCCACTGCCGTCGAGCGGCTGCTGATCGTGGTCGGCTCGGCCCAGGCCACCTTGGACTCGGCACTGGCCGAGCTGCGCGAGCGTCACCGGCGCCAGCTCGAGGCCGTGCGGGAGGGGGGCGCCCGGCTCGAGGATCTGCGCCGGCGCCGGTCCGCCGCCGAACACGAGCTCGCCGCGGCACGGAGTCGGCTCCAAAAGTCCGAGCTCGACCTGGTCGAGGCCACCATCCGCCGCGAGTCGGTGGTGGAGGCGTTGCACCGCGAGCTGGCGTGCGGACCCGCGGAGGCCGCCGCCGCCCCCCAGCCCGATCTTCCCGAGGGCGTCGACCCGGGCGCCCGGGCGGACCAGCTCGAGGCCGAGCTCGCTGCACTCGGTCCGGTCAATCCCCTGGCACTCGAGGAACTCTCCGAGTTGGGGGAGCGCCACCAGTTCCTCGAATCACAGGTGGAGGACGTCCGCAAGGCACGCCGCGAGCTGCATCACGTGATCCGGACCCTCGACGAGGAGATCATGCACGTGTTCGACGCGGCGTTCACCGACGTCAACGAGCACTTCTCCACACTCGTCACGACACTCTTCCCGGGCGGCACCGGGCGCCTCTCGCTCACCGACCCGGAGAACCTGCTGGACACCGGGGTGGAGGTCGAGGTCCGGCCGGCAGGTCGCAACGTGCGGCGGCTTTCGTTGCTGTCGGGAGGCGAACGCTCGCTGGTGGCCATGGCCTACCTGTTCGCGGTGTTCCGGAGCCGGCCGTCACCCTTCTATCTGATGGACGAGGTGGAGGCGGCGCTCGACGACGTCAACCTCCTCCGGTTCCTCTCGCTCGTCCACGAGTTCCGTGAGGAGGCGCAGCTGATCATCGTGAGCCATCAGAAGCGCACCATGGAGGCCGCCGACGCGCTCTACGGGGTGACCATGGCCCCGGGGGGCTCGTCGAAGGTGGTCAGCCAGAAAGTCCCACGGAACCGTGTCGAGGGCCCTGACGGAGGTGGAACCGTGGGTGACGCCGCGGGTCGTGTGCCGAGTGGGTCGGCGGCCGTCCAAACGACGACGGGGACCCCGGGGCCGGAGTTTGCCGACCGCCGGGCCGATCCGGAGCCGGTGGGGGGCACCGAGCCGTGATCGACGTGCAGGTGGCGGCGGCCGCCTCCGATGTGGTGATCGGGCTGGCTGTCGGCGTACCGATCGTGGTGGTGGCCGGCGGCATCGCCGTGGGCATGCGGATGCGGGGGAGAGGGAGCAAGGGCCGGGTGCCGTCGGGCGAGGTGGCCAGCGATGCCGCCACCGACCTCGAACTTTCCCGCAGCGCCGAAACCACTCGGATCGCCGAGCGGGAGGCTCCGTCCCGCGAGCCCGAGCCAGGCCCGACGCCCGAGCCAGGCCCGACGCCCGAGCCCCCGACCTACCGGAGCCGTCTGGGCAAGGCGCGCGGTCTCCTGTCCGGCTATCTGGGCGCGGTGCGTTCCAAGGGGCGGATCGATGCGGAGACTTGGGAGGACCTCGAAGAAGCCCTCATCCGCGCCGATGTGGGGGTGGGTGCCACCGGCGTCCTGTTGACCGATCTGCGGGCCCGGGTGATGAGCGGTGGGATCGTGGGCCCCGACGGGCTCGTCGATGCGCTCAGGGCGGACCTGGTGGCCATGCTGTCGACTGCGGATGCAGCGCTCGCCCTGCCCGGGTCGGTGCCGCACGACGACACAGGCACCGGCGATACCTCGGTGGACGTCTGGCTCTTCGTCGGTGTCAACGGGGTGGGGAAGACAACCACCGTGGGCAAGGTCGCCAACCGGCTCTCGGCTTCGGGCACCAAGGTGCTTCTGGCCGCGGGAGACACCTTTCGGGCTGCCGCAGGCGAACAGCTGTCGATGTGGGCGTCGCGAGCCGACTGCGACATCGTCCGTGGATCTGAGGGTGGGGATCCGAGCTCGGTGGTCTTCGACGCGGTGCAGCGGGCGGCATCCAAAGGGCACGCCGTCGTGCTGGCGGACACCGCGGGGCGCTTGCACAACAAGGCGAACCTCATCGAGGAGCTGAAGAAGATCCGGCGGGTCGCCGACCGGCCGCCCGGCCGGGTCGTCGAGGTCCTGCTGGTGCTCGACGCCACCACCGGCCAGAACGGTCTGGCCCAGGCCAAGGTGTTCCTCGATGCGGTGGATGTGTCCGGGGTCGTGCTGACCAAGCTCGACGGCACGGCCAAAGGGGGCATCGTCGTGGCCATCCATCGCGAGCTCGGACTACCGGTCAAGCTGGTGGGCCTGGGCGAGGGGGTGGACGACCTGATCGATTTCGACCCGTCCGCATTCGTCGACGCGCTGTTTTGAAGCGCCCGGGTCGGGCCGCTCCGCCAGCACCGGTGGTCCGCCGGGGCGGGGCACGATCGCGGCGACGGTCCTGTAGCCTGAGGAACCCATGTTCGAGAGCCTGACCGACCGATTCGAGGTCATCCTCACCCGACTCCGCGGCCGCGGGCGGTTGACCGATACCGACGTCGACGAAGTGCTCGGTGAGATCCGCACCGCGCTGCTCGAAGCCGACGTGGAGATCGGCGTGGTGCGTACCTTCACCGGGGCCGTGCGGAGCCGTTGTGTCGGCCTGGAGCTCTCGCAGAACCTGAGCCCGGGTCAACAGGTCATCAAGATCGTCAACGAGGAGCTGGTGGGGATCCTCGGGGGTGAAACCCTCAAGATCACCTATGCAGGCCGACCGCCGACCGTCATCCTGCTGGCGGGCCTGCAGGGATCGGGGAAGACCACTACTGCGGCCAAGCTGGCCCGCTGGTTCAAGCAGCAGGGTCGCAACCCACTGCTGATCGGTGCCGACCTGCAGCGACCGGCGGCCGTCGAGCAGCTCCGGGTGCTCGGCGGGCAGGCGGGCATCACCGTCTTCAGCGAGCAGACCGACCCGGTGACGGTGGCCGCCGCGGGCCTCGAGGAGGCCAGGCGCCTGGGTCGTGATGTCCTCATCGTCGATACCGCAGGCCGCCTCTCCATCGACGCGGACCTGATGGAGGAGATCCGGCACATCGCCGGCGCGGTGGATCCCCACTACACCTTCTTGGTCATCGACGCGATGACCGGCCAGGACGCGGTCTCCACCGCCCAGGCCTTCGACCGAGCCCTGTCCCTCGACGGTGTCATCCTGACCAAGCTGGACGGTGATGCTCGGGGTGGTGCGGCCCTTTCGGTGAAAGAGGTGGTGGGCAAGCCCATCGCCTTCGCCTCGACCGGCGAGAAGCTCGACGACTTCGATCAATTCCACCCGGACCGGATGGCCAACCGCATCCTCGGGATGGGAGACGTGCTCAGCCTGATCGAGCAGGCCGAGCGGACCATGGACAAGGACGTCACCACCAAGGGTGCCGCAGCGATGATCGAGGGAAGGTTCACCCTCGAGGACTTTCTGGAGCAGCTCCAACAGGTCAAGAAGATGGGGTCGGTCTCGGGCATGCTGTCCCTGCTGCCGGGGGTTCCCAAGGACCTCAAGGAGGCGTCTTCGGCCATCGACGACGGTCAGATCGGCCAGATCGAGGCCATCATCCGGTCGATGACGCCGGGCGAGCGGGCGGACCCGGCCATCATCGACGGTGCCCGAAGGGTGCGGATCGCGAACGGCAGTGGCACGGCGACCGCAGAGGTCAACGCGCTCCTCAAGCAGTTCAAGGAGATGCAGAAGATGATGAAGGGGTTCGGCAAGGGTGGCAAGGGCGGGGCGATGGGGGGCCTCGGCGGGCTGTTCGGACGAGGCCCCAAGGGTGCCATGCCGTCCCCGGGAGCACTGGCCCAGATGGCCGAGCTGGGAGGGGGAGACCTGGCCGGCCTGGGAGCCGGCTCCGGTGGGGACGCCTTCACGCCGGGAAGGACCAGCGGTCAGGGCCGACCGACGGATGCCCAGGGCAAGGGCGGCAAGAGGGGAAAGGGAGGCGGCCGGGTCACCCCGAAGGCCAGGTGACCGGAGCCGAGGACCCCACCAGCGGGAGGGATCGGGGCGTCCTCGCCCTCCCTGAATTCCATGAACGAGCCCGATTGCACGTCGACCCCCGCATTGGTGGGAGACTATCGGGCGCTATCGACACAATGCAGAGGAGTACACCGTGGCAGTAAAGCTCCGCCTCGTGCGGATCGGCAAGAAGAAGCAGCCGACCTATCGGCTGGTAGCGGCAGACAGCCGTTCGCCCCGTAACGGGCGGTTCATCGAGATCGTGGGCACCTACGCACCGCGTGGGAAGTCGTTGGCCGAACCCGATGCGGTGTTCGAGATCGACAACGCCAAGGCGGTCAAGTGGCTGGCACAAGGCGCCCAACCGACCGTGCGGGTCGAGAAGCTGCTGAAGCAGTCCGGCGCCCTCGAGGAGTTCGAGACGGCCAAGGCAGGCAAGTGACCGACGACCTGACCGTCGACTCGGCGGACGATGTCAACACGATCGACGACTTCGCCGATCACGATGACGATGTCGGCAATCGGGTATCGGGCGGGACGCCGCTGGCTGTGGTGACCTACCTGGTCAGCTCGATCACCTCCGAGCCCGAGGCTGTGGTCATCAACACCGAGGAGCGGGGGGATTCGGTGCGCTTCCGCATCCACGTCGCCCCCGAGGACATGGGCCGCGTCATCGGTCGGCGGGGCAGGGTGGCCCAGGCCATCCGCACGGTGGTCGCCGCCGCGGGGTCCCGTGACGGTGTCCAGACCAGCGTCGACATCGTCGACGACTGAGCCCCGTACGTTGGCACCCACCCCGGCCCGTTCCGACGGTGGTGATGCCGAGGGCCAGTCCCCCTCACCGGGGGAGCCCCGCGGGCCGAAGGAGTCGCCCGGGCGATCGGAACCGAACGGCGATGGTCCTCGCATGCTCCAGGTAGGGCGGATCGTGAAGCCCCATGGCCTCCGGGGCGACGTGATCGTCTCGCTGACCACCAACCGTGACGAGCGGGTGGCACCCGGGTCGATCCTCAGCGACGGTGCCGGCCGCGAGTACCGGGTGGTCCGCTCATCGGCGCACCAGGGTCGGTTCATCGTGACCTTCGACTCGGTCGCGGGCATCGATGCGGCCGACGGGCTGCGCGGCACCGAGTTGTTCGCCCCGCCGCTGGACGATCCCGACCAGCTCTGGGTCCACGAGTTGATCGGGTCCGAAGTGGAGGACGCGGCCGGTCGCCCCCTGGGCACGGTCGTGGGCGTCGAGGCCAACCCGGCCAGCGACCTCCTGGTGCTCACCGGAGGGGTGTTGATCCCGCTCCGCTTCGTGGTGGGCACCGATCCCGGGGTCAGGGTCACAGTGGACATCCCCGACGGACTGCTCGAACTCGGTTGAGACCGGGTGCCCATGCGGATCGATGTGTTCACGCTCTTCCCCGAGGTCATCGATCGCTACGGTGACGCCTCGATCCTCGGTCGCGCCCGTGCCCGGGGCCAGTTGGACCTGCGCACCCATGACGTTCGGGATTCGGCCCACGACGTGCACCGCTCGGTGGACGACGCACCGTTCGGGGGCGGGGCCGGCATGGTGTTGGCACCCGGACCGGTCTTCGAGTCGGTGGAGTCGGTGGCCGCATCGCCCGCGGGCCTGCCTCGCCCGCTGATCTTGTTGTCGCCGTCGGGCCGCCGTTTCGATCAGGAGGTCGCCCGGGAGCTGGCGAGTTCGCCGGCCGCCGGGTTCTCCTTGTTGTGCGGGCGCTACGAGGGGGTGGACCAGCGGGTCGCCGACCACCTGGTCGACGACGAGCTGTCGGTGGGCGACTTCGTGCTGGCCGGCGGTGAGCTGGCCGCCCTGGTGGTCGTCGAGGCCGTGGCCCGCCTGGTGCCCGGTGTGCTGGGGAACGACCGTTCGTCAGAGGACGAGAGCTTCTCCTCGGGGCTGATCGAGTACCCCCAGTACAC
Source organism: Acidimicrobiales bacterium (assembly GCA_017883135.1). Taxonomy (GTDB): domain Bacteria; phylum Actinomycetota; class Acidimicrobiia; order Acidimicrobiales; family RAAP-2; genus Bog-756. Next base: position 3,774 of record JADGOE010000014.1, on the reverse strand, counting down.
CCGACCGGCCGAATTCCGGGGCTGGGAGGTGCCCGAGGTGCTCCGCTCCGGTGATCACGGCCGGGTGGGCCAGTGGCGGCACGTGCAGGCGCTGGTCCGGACCCTCGAGCGGCGCCCGGATCTGATGGCGGCCCGGGGTGGGCTGACCGACGAGGAGGTCGAACTGCTGGCGGAGCACGGCGAGGTGCGTGTACTGCGCGATCACGGCTACGATTGGTGAGCCTCGTTGGCACCGGTGGTGCCGGTGTTCGTACCGAAGGCCCGTGATGCACAGGACTCCCTGGTGGGGACCGGTGGGCGGGTCCCTGGCACGGCAGAGTTCGAACAAACTGTGGAGAGACGCGTCCCATGAACCCGACCGACATCATCGACCGCGACAGCCTGCGTGACGACATCCCCGATTTCCGACCGGGCGACACGGTCAAGGTCCACGTCCGCGTGGTCGAGGGCACCCGCGAGCGGGTGCAGGTCTTTCAGGGTGCCGTGCTGCGCCGGCAGGGTACCGGCGTGCGCGAGACCTTCACGGTTCGCAAGATGAGCTTCGGGGTGGGCGTGGAGCGCACCTTCCCCGTACACTCCCCGGTCATCGCCTTGACCGAGGTGGTCTCGCTGGGCGATGTCCGCCGGGCCAAGCTCTACTACCTGCGTGACCGCCACGGTAAGGCGGCGAAGATCAAGGAGCGGCGGACTGCCCGCGCCTGACGGGGGCGGTCGAACTACGGCCGTCGGTGTGGTGATGGGTGCCGCCTCTGACGGGCACGGCACCATGACACGGCGCTCAGCGGTCCCACTTCCGGGTGGGCACCTGCGGCGCACCGGCTCATGAGCGAGGAAGACCTCGAGCGGTACGAGTCGGAGATCGAGCTGGCCCTGGTGCACGAGTACCGGGCGGTCGTTCCCCTGTTCGCCTACGTGGTCGAGACCGAGCGACGGTTCTATCTGGCCAACAGCGTCGAGGTGACGGTGCGCTCGGACACCTCGCCGGCATGTGTCGAGGTCAATCTCCTAGACGCATGGGTCTGGGACATGTACCGCCCGGCCCGCTTCGTGCCTTCGGTGCGGATCCTGACGTTCCGCGACGTGAACATCGAGCGGCTCCCCGAGAAGGACCGTTGAGCGGGGGCGCACCCGGGCGCCCCTCCAACGATGGGGAGGGCGGTCCGGACCGACGCCAGGTGCTCGGGGCCGAGGGTGAGGCCTTGGCAGCGCGGTGGTACGAGGACCAGGGCTATGAGGTCCTCGAGCGCAACTGGCGCCGCCGCGAGGGCGAGGTCGACCTGATCGTGCGTCTTGGCAAGACCGTGGCGTTCTGCGAGGTGAAGACCCGGTCGAGCGACCGGTTCGGAACAGGTGCGGAGTCGGTGCTCGAAGCCAAGCAGCGTCGGATCCGCCGGCTGGCCTCCCGCTGGCTGTCCGAGCTCACCCCGGCATCGGGCAGGGCCCGGGTCGAGGTCCGGTTCGACGTGGTCTCGATCACCGCCGGAGACGTCGAGGTCATCGAAGACGCGTTCTGACCGGCGGCCACCCCTGAGCGTCGATCTCCTAGGCTCGGGGGATGTCCAACCAGCTCGAGACCCTGATCGTGGAACGCAGTGACGGGGTTGTCACGGTCACCATGAATCGCCCGGCCCGCAAGAACGCCGCCAACGGCACCATGTGGCGCGAGCTGATGACGACGTTCGAAGAGGTGGCCGCCGATCGCAACGATCGGGTGATGGTCCTGACCGGAGCAGGAGATGCGTTCTGCTCGGGCGCCGACCTGGGCGATCCGTCTGATGTGGCCGGCCGGCCCGGGGATCCCTACCTGGTGCAGATGCGGTCGCTGGCGGACCTGGCGCTCCGCCTGCACCGGATCCCCAAGCCGACCATCGCCAAGGTAGGCGGAGTGGCAGCAGGGGCCGGCATGAGCATGGCCCTCGGGTGCGACCTGGTGGTTGCCTCCGACACGGCGCGGTTCTCCCAGATCTTCTCCAAGCGGGGGTTGTCGGTGGACTTCGGGGCATCGTGGCTCCTGCCACGGTTCATCGGCATGCACCGCGCCAAGGAGCTCGCCTTCTTCGCCGACATCATCGACGCTCGGGAGGCAGCCGAGTTCGGCCTGGTCAACCGTGTTGTGCCGGCCGATGAGCTGGACGGGTTCGTCGACGGGTGGGCGAGGCGCCTGGCAGAGGGACCCACGCTGGCCCTGTCCATGACCAAGACCATGCTCAACAACTCCTACAACATCTCGATGGACCAGGCCCTCGAGGAGGAGTCGCGATCACAGGCGATGAACTTCAACACCGCCGATACAGCCGAGGCTATTTCGGCATTCGTCCAGAAGCGCGAGCCACACTTCGAAGGGCGCTGACGCCGTACGCTCCGCTGTCGGGGTGGCCGTGCCGCCACCCACTTTGACGGTATCGACTGGCCCGTGGGGTGTCTCCTCCGCACCGATCACGGCCAATGCGCGCCGATATAGGGCTCTCGATGATCGCGAGCCCACCGGTCGAGATGTGTGGCCAGATGGGCGACGATTCCACCGCCTCGCGGAAAGTTGGACTTGCGCACGAAGACGACCGGCACACAGGGCGAGTCGCTGCTGAGGCGGCCCTCGAGGAGCAGTGCGAAGTCGGCGAAGTTCTCTGTCACTATGAGCCGCCCTTGGGTAACGGCGAGTTCGAACACTTCGTCATCGCCAGCGCCGGCAAGGCCCACTTCGTGGACGGACACGGCATCATGGCCCAGCTCGGTGAGTTGGACTGCGAGGGCGCGAGGGAGCATCTCATCAAGCAGGCACCTCACGAAGACAGCAGGCGCTCTCGACGATCGATTCGCTCACGCAGTTGTTGGGCGAACACATCGTCAGCCGTGATGCGATCATCCACTTCGCTTGGATTGACGCCGTAGAAATCGATGGCGAGGCGGATCTGCACAGGTGACAAGCCGAGCTCGTCCGACAATGCCACCACCCGCCTTTCGTCCTTGCCCGGCGACTGCTTGAGCGCCCGGATGATCTCCCAGATGTCGGGGCCGCCCACAATTGATGCCCTCCTGCCCGTGGGGCCGTCTCGGTAGGTGATGCCTGGGAAGCGTCGAGTCTTCAGGCCCTCGTCGAGGATGGTGGCGACCAGGGAGGTTGCAGATCCTCCCGAGGAGGTTGCCTCGTCATCGAGGCGCGCGAGCAGCTCTTCTGGAAGGCGGAATGATGTCGGTCGGGCCATGGCCAACTCCTGTAGTGGTGTGGCACTACAACGTAGTTCACTCACCGCGCTTCCTCAAGGACGCCGTCCGAATACCGTCGCTCCTGATGGCGGAACCCCCACATCAACGCCGGGTGACTCCTCCGCTGTGGCACTCGGGGATGGACACCAACGGCCCGGCGGCCGATCGAGGTGCGGCACTGACATCGCGATTCGCGGAATCGGATGAGCGTTGCCTGTGACACCCCTGGCATAGGGTGACCACGGTGCCATCGAGCGGCCGCACGCACCAGTAATGGGCGGCCCTCCCGTCCTCAGCGTCCGGTGGCGGTACGAGCCCGAGCTCGGTGATCGTCGGCCGGACCGTGCCGATCGGAGGCGCCGTGATCGCCGCTATTCCATCCGCCGTCCTCGTCGGGGTCGACGGCAAGCAGGTGTCCGTGGAGGTCCACGTTTCCAACGGGCTTCCCGGGTTCACCGCCGTCGGGCTGCCCGATGCAGCGGTTCGCGAGTCACGTGACCGGGTCCGCGCCGCCCTGTTGTCCAGCGGGCTGCAGTGGCCCCTGCGGCGGGTCACCGTCAATCTTGCCCC
>JADGOE010000104.1 GCA_017883135.1 Acidimicrobiales bacterium | reverse complement strand
CTCCTCTGGGTCAACTGCGCCCCCCCGGACATCGCTGGCCCCGCCATCCCGTCGATTCTCCTGCAGCCGACCGTGCATCGGAGTTTTCGGACCCTTCAGCCAGTTCAAGGCGCTGCTGAGCCGAGCAGGGTTGGAAGGTGCTGACCTCGTGCCCATGAACTACCGCCACTCGACAGGCTCGTACCTTGAGGAGGCTGGCGTTCCCATCGGCACCATCAGCGACTTGCTGGGCCACAGCGACATGACGATGGTCGTCAAGAACTACCGACACAGCACACGATCACGCGTGAATGGGCACTTGACGGCGATGGACGGCATTCTCGCTGCTAACTGAAGCAAGCGTCAAGCAAGCACGAGTAGCTACCGAAGTAGCAACGCATCCTTGAACACCGATGACGACATAGGCCACTCATGACGCAGAAAGGCTTCTGACCTCGTCAGATGTGAACGGTTATGACGATGATGCCCACGCTGCATCACACCCCCAGTCAAGCGCGCTAACCAAGCTGCGCCACAGCCCGTTTGCAAATAGTGCCTGGTGGGAGGGCGTCCTGTGCTGCCCCACCTGTGCTCGTGACCTCACACCGTGCACTCCGCTCGGTGGGTGATCGTCGAACGGCCAGGTCCTATCAACGGATGGTTACCCTACCTCAACCGGGCCGGGGGCCTCGGGCCATGTCCCCAACCACCTGCATCGCAACGCAGCAACCCCTCCGCACCAGCAGCCACTTGTCGTGGATGCCGAACGGAGGGGTTGCCGGTCACGTCACGCCCGGAGGCGCCGGGCAGTGCTCAGGCGATCCCGGGGTACGCCGCCACGATCAACTTGGAGATGAAGGTGTAGCCCTTGGTATTGGCGTGGATGTTGCCCTGGCTGCAGAAGTAGGTCAGCGTGCAGATCTCCCACACCGAGGCCGGTATGACGCCGTAGGGCTTCAGCTTCTTGGTCGGACCCGTCGACACCCCGGTGGTGGCATCGATCGAGTCGGTGTCGTCGCCTGCGGTCGCCTGCTTGTAGGGCGCCGTGGTCACGTTGACGAAGCCGCCGTGTGCCACCGAGGTGTAGATCGTGTTGAGTGCCGGGTTGATGAAAGCGTCGAACGCGATGACCGACAGGCCGGCCATCGCAGGTTTGGGCGAGCCGCTCGGGTACACGAAGTCACCGAGGAGCACGTCGGGATAGGTCAGCCCGATGATCTTGGCGGTGGTGTCCCCGGCGGCATCCAGCGCCGTACGGAGGTCGGTGACCAAGGTGGCGACGTTGGTGTTGATCGCGCCCAGTGCCGTCACAACGCACCCGACCGGGTTGACGGCCGATCCGCACGAGGTCACGTCGTTGCCACTGATCGACACGGTGATCAGACCCACCTTGCCGGCATTGGCCGGGGTGGCGATGAAGGCGAGCGCTGCCGCCTCCTGGGTGATGCCGTTGTAGGGCGCGGCATCGATCGCTGCGGGCGGTCCGAAACCGGACTCGGTGCAGCCGAGGGAGGCGATGATCGACAGGGTGGTGGCGCCACCGCACCCGAAGTTCTCGAGCTGCATCTTCTCCTTCTTCGCCAGGTAGGAGGTGTACCCGGCGGTCGCCACCCCGGTCGAGTTGTCGATGGCGGTGGGCTGGTAGCCGACGGAGTAGGAGTCACCGAGTGACAAGTAGTACACGGTGGCCTTCTTGGCCGGCTTAGCCGCGTGGCTGACACCGGGCAGCGCCACCAGTCCGATGGCGGCAACGCTGGCTGCCAGGGCCACGGACAACACCGCGGAGACCGTCGATCGTTTGCGCATTGCAACTCCCCCTGAATGCTCGAGTTCGCCTTGATGAGACAAGGTACGAACGTTTGTACCACAGGCGACTCGCAGTTGGTGTCATGGAAGTTCCGGAATCCCCAGGTGATCGACGTTGAGTGGCACTTGGCCACGGAGAGTGGCGATATCTAGATGTGGTGGATCACCCAAGTCATCCCCTGAAACGCCCGATAGCCCAGGTAGATGACGGTGGCCACCACCATGAACTTGAAGTACCACGGGGAGCTGCGGTGCTCGAGCGGCTCCGCACCGCAGAACGGGCACCTTCCCTCGTCTGTCAGCTCATCGGTCCCGAGGCGTTCGTCGCATGTCTCACACCAGGGCATTGCTCATCGGTCCCTGATCCACCGACCGACCTCGGCCCGGAGCGGTTGCGACGACGACCGCGCACCTCCGACCCCACCCTGGCGGGACCTTTCCCTGCCGCGACCTGCTGTCACCGCTTGCGTCCTCCACCCCCGTTGGCGCCCTTGGCCCGTACTCGCAGCTTGATCGGCGTGGGGCCCAGCTCGAAGCGCTCACGGAGCCCCCGCTCGACGTAGCGGAGGTAGGTGGGCTGGAGGCGCCCGTTGGTGAACAGCGTGAAGGTCGGGGGGTCGATGGCCCCTTGCACCGCGTACTGGATCCTTGCCCCAACCGGGGGGTGCGCCACCTGAATCGACTTGAGGGCCCGGTTGAGCTCACCCGTCGGGATCCTCGAGTGATAGGCCTGTTCGGCTGCAGCAACCGCGGGGAGGATCTGGTGGACCCCGAGCCCGGAGAGCGCGCTCACCTTCAGGACCGGCGCCTCCCCCAGAAAGGCCAGGCGGTCGCCGACGTCGACCAGAATGTCGGTCCGGTCCTCGGTGGCGATGAGCTCCCACTTGTTGAGCACCACCACCACCGGGCAGCCGGAGGCACCGATCCGTTCGGCGAGTCGCTGGTCCTGATGGGTGATGCCGGCCGTGGCGTCGATGATCAACAGGGCGATGTCGGCGCGGTCGAGGGCGTCGAGCGCCCGGAGCACCGAGAAGTACTCCGTTCCCCGTTCAGTGCGCGACTTCCGGCGCATGCCGGCCGTGTCGATGAAGCACACGGTGCCCTCGGTCGTCTCCACCACGGTGTCCACCGCGTCGCGCGTGGTACCCGGCGCATCATGAGTGACCGAGCGATCGTCGCCCACCAGGCGGTTGAACAGTGTCGACTTGCCCACGTTGGGCCGCCCCACCAGTGCCACCCTCGGGACCTGCCCTTCACCCGCTTGGACGCCGATCGCCTCGGAGTGCTCGGGGTCTGCCTGGTCGCCTGAGTCATCCGGCCGCGCCTGGTCGGGCAACAGGCGCACCACATCGTCGAGCAGGTCACCGGTGCCCCTGCCATGCAAGGCGCTGACCGGCCAGGGATCGCCGAGCCCGAGGGACATGGCGTCCCAGGCATCGGACTCGCGTTGGGTCGAGTCCACCTTGTTGACCACCACCAGCACCGGCCGGCCCGAACGTTTGAGGACGCGGGCCACCGCAAGGTCCTCGTCGGTGAGGCCGACGAGGACGTCGACCACGAACAGGATCACCGCTGCGTCGGCGATGGCCCGTTCGGCCTGCGCACTCACCTGGGCATCGAGGGGATCGTCGCTGGACAGCCATCCGCCGGTGTCGACCACGATGAAGGCATGTCCGCACCACTCCGCATCTAGCTCCTTGCGGTCGCGGGTCACCCCGGAGCGCTCTTCGACCACGGCCGCCCGCCGCCCCACGATGCGGTTGACCAGGGTGGACTTGCCCACATTGGGACGGCCGGCGACGACCACCAGGGGCCGGTCGTCCTCCGTTGGGCCCTGCGCGGCTGGAGTGGGTGTCATCGGGGCGCTCCCAGTGCGACCGGTACCCGCTCGCCAACGGGCGCTGGGTTCGACGGACGACTCTCGATGGTCGGGGTGGACGTGCTGCTGCCTTCCAATGCGCGACGGAGCGAGAGCCCGTCGGTGGGCACCACCTCGACCGGGCGAGGGAGGTCGGCCAAGGTGAGGTCGTCGAGGAAGCGACCTTCGGAGAGACAGGAGTCCGGAAGCAGGTACCGGTGCCCTTCGGGCTGGACCCGGAGCACCTCGATCAGGTCCGTGCCGGTCAGGAGACCGGCCACCGCGATGTTGCCCCCGAAGAAGTGGTTGATGACGGGCACAAGCCGAATGTCGATGTCGGGCAGCGATCCCACCAGCGGAGCGAGCACCCTGGCGCCGTACTCGCCGGTCAGGATGGCGATCGGTGCGTGGTCGTGGTCGTGGTCGACCGTGGTCGCCAGCTGCGTCAGCAGTCCCCTGGGTGTCAGCGGTGCTCGGGGTGCCCGATACCCCGAAGGCGGTGCCCCGTCGACGGATGCGAAGAACCCAGGTCGCGCACCGAGCGCCGCGTCTTCGTCGCCGCCGAAGGCCGCTTCGAACGCCCGGGCCATGCCAAGCCCGTTCTCGTGCTGGGGGAAACCCTCGTAGGTGAGGGCCGGCGGAAACGGACGATCGGCCATCAGGTAGAACTCGTCGGCGGCGAACACCATGCGGCGCCCGATCGCCGAGAGGAAGGTGTCCTGCCAGCCCTCCACGGTGTCACAGACGTCGGCTGCCTCCTCCCGGGTGTGGGGTCGCATCGCCGCCTCGTCGGAGAATCTGCTCACTCCGAGCGGGACACAGGCCACGGTGGCCATCGTCGGGTAGCGGTCGAGCACGCCGGCCAGCGTGTCGTTCAGCACCGCCCCGTCGTTCCGTCCGGGGCACACCACCACCTGCCCGTGGACTTCGATTCCCCCGTCGAGGAGGGCACTCAGCCACCGCAGGCTGGTGGCGCCACGACGGTTCCCCAGCAGGCCGGCCCGGACTTCGGGATCGGTGGCGTGGATCGAGACGAACAGGGGGCTGAGGCGCTCGGTGAGCACCCGTTCGAGGTCCATTTCGGTGAAGCGGGTGAGGGTGGTGAAGTTTCCGTAGAGGAAGGACAGGCGGTAGTCGTCGTCCTTCATCGAGAGGCTGCGCCGCATCCCCTTGGGGAGTTGATGGATGAAGCAGAACTCGCAACGGTTGTCGCAGGTGCGCACCCGGTCGAAGACTGCCGAGGACACCTCGACGCCCAGGGGCTCCCCGGCCTCCTTGCTGACGGTGAGGGTGATCGGATCGGTAAGGCCGCTGCGACGGACCGCCAGCTCCAGCTCGGCTTCGTCCACCAGCAGGCTGTACTCGATGACGTCACGCGGGGAGCGTCCGTTGAGCAAGAGGAACTCGTCGCCCGACCGGAGCCCCGACCGTGCCGCGGGTGACGACTCGGTGACCGCGACGACCTTGGGAGCCGTCGTCACTCGGGGCGCCGACATGGGACCAGGATACCTGGTCCTCCCCGCTTCCCCGACGGCGGGGAGCGGCCCGATCAGGGAGAGCGGCCCGGTAACCTGGGCCGGTGCCGGTCGATCGAGTGCTCCTGGCCGAACCCAGGGGGTTCTGTGCCGGAGTGGAGAAGGCGATCAAGGCGTTGGCCTGGATGGTGAGGGTCTTCGAGCCGCCGGTCTACTGCTACCACGAGATCGTGCACAACCGGCACGTGGTCGACCAGTTCCGGGCCCAGGGAGTGATCTTCGTCGACGATGTCCACGAGGTGCCGGCCGGCGCTCCCCTGATGCTGTCGGCCCACGGGTCGGCACCCGAAGTGGTAGCGGCCGCCCGCGGCGCCGGGCGGGTGGTGGTGGACGCGGTCTGCCCCCTGGTCACCAAGGTCCACCACGAGTTGAAGGTCCGTGCCCGCAAGGGCTACACCGTGCTCTACGTCGGTCACCACGGACACGAGGAGGCGGTCGGCACCATGGCGGTGGCGCCGGCCTCGGTCCGGCTGCTCGAGCGGGTCGAGGACGTCGATCGGCTCGGCGATCTCGGTGGCGACGGCGACGAGGAACCGCAGGTGGCACTGTTGGCCCAGACCACGCTCAGCCACGACGAGTGGGCCGGCATCGTCGAGCGGGCCCGCCAGCGGTTTCCCGATCTGTGGATGCCCAACCGGAGCGACCTCTGCTTTGCCACCACCAACCGCCAGGCGGCCCTGAAGGCGGTGGTCGGGCTGGCGGACGCCGTGGTGATCATCGGGTCGGAGAACTCGTCGAACACGGTGGCCCTCGAGCAGGTGGCGGTCGCCTTCGGCTGCCCTCGGGTGATCCGGGTCAACGACGCCTCCGAACTACCCGACGATCTGTCCGGAACGGTCGGCGTCACCGCCGGTGCCTCGGCACCGGAGGCCCTGGTGCGGGCGGTGGTGGAACGC
>JADGOE010000053.1 GCA_017883135.1 Acidimicrobiales bacterium | reverse complement strand
ATGTGCCCGAATCGGGCGATGGCCCGCTCCACCAGTAGGGCGTTCCCCGCGGCCGTGCGGAGGTCGACATCGGCACCGTCGACGACCTCGACCTCCGCTCCCCCGGCGCGTAGCTCCTCCACCAACGATTCAGTTGGCGCATGGAGCACCAGGTCGTGTTCGCCGACGAGCCGGCGGGCCAGTTCCGGACCGACATAGTCGCCGGTCTGGGTGAGAAGTGCGACGCGCTTGTTCATTGACGCCAACGTACTGCGTCCGGCATCCAGGGTGAAGTAGACCTGGCGGCAATTGGCAAGAGTCATCCTGCCGGCGAAGTATCGAGGGCGACCTCCGAGGTGCGCGCCTAAGGTCGTGGTTCCACACGTGAACGGGCCCAGTTCGTGCACGAGAGCCAGCGGTCATCGGGGACGTAGCCCAACCGGCAGAGGCAGGGCGCTTAAACCGCCCCCAGTGAGGGTTCGAATCCCTCCGTCCCCACTCTCGGCGGCCTCGGCACCCCGGCGGGTGCACCCGCGGTTTCCGTGGGCAAGGATTGCGCCCCGGCGGACGAGTTCGAAGGGGACGAGCAGTGAGCCCAAGGACGACGGAGGAGCCGGGCGGGTGGTGCCTCCTGCCGGAAAGTGGCGGCGAACACCTGGCATCGCGGGCCGGACGCTGTAGATGAGCGAGGGGGCGATCATCGTGCTCGCCGCGTTGGTCTTCGGATGGGCAGTGCTTGCCCGTCCGCTGGAGAGGCTGGGGATCAGCGCCCCGATGCTGTTCGTCGCGGCCGGGCTCTTGTTGGGCAACGGGCATGTCCACCGTGTCGAGGTGAATATCGGCACTTCCACGGTCCGCGTCCTGGCGGAGATCACGCTGGCTCTGGTGCTCTTCTCCGATGCCTCCGGCATCAACCCGAAACTGCTTCGCCACGACTCGGCATGGCCGCTTCGGTTGCTGGCCGTCGGCCTCCCGATCTCGATGGCTTTCGGCACGGTCGTCGGTTTCGTGGTGCTGCCCGGCATGACCTGGGTGCTGGCAGTTCTGGTCGCCTCCGTGGTGTCGGCCACCGACGCGTCGCTCAGTGCGTCGGTCATCACCGACAGCCGGATCGCGGAGCGGGCGCGTCGGGCGCTCAACGTCGAGAGCGGCCTCAACGACGGGTTGGCCACCCCGGTGGTGCTCATCGCGCTGGCTGCGGCGGCCACTGCGCTCGGCGTACCAGGTGCGGGAACCGGGCCCGGCCACGTGGTGTCGGCGGTGATCGGTGTGTTCGGCGGTGTGCTGGCAGGGGTGGCATTCGGCATCATCGGAGCCCTTGCATTGACCGTGGCCAAGCGTCGCGGCTGGACGGAGTACGGAGGTTCTCAGCTGGCAGTCCTCGGACTGGTCGTCTTGACCTACACCGCTACGGGAGCGCTGAGTGGCAACGGGTTCGTGGCGGCCTTCGTGGGTGGGCTGGCCCTCAGGTTCCGCCTTCCTGACGACTCGACCGAGCTGGTCGAACTCCCCGACCTTGTCGGTTCGGCGCTCGCCTGGGTCATCTGGTTCGTCTTCGGTGCAGCCCTGGTGGTCCCCGCCCTCGATGCGGCGGACTGGCGTGTGCTCATCTATGCCGCCCTCAGCCTCGCAGTTGTCCGGATGGTGGCAGTGGGCCTGGCCATGGTGCGGAGCGACGCTGACCGGAGCACGCGCGTCCTCCTGGGCTGGTTCGGACCGAGAGGTCTGGCATCCGTGGTGTTCGCCCTCCTGATCGAAGAGACGCTTCCGCCGAACGACCCCTCCGTGCGCATCGCGGTCGCGGCGATCGCCGCCACCGTGCTCCTGAGCGTCATCGCCCACGCCGTCAGTGTGAACCCGGTCCTCAATCGGCTCAGTCGAAGCTGAGACCGGCGAACTCTGGCGCTCACCCCAGATCGGGATCGCTCAGGTAGGCCGCGAGCCGGTCGTGGCGGCGGTGCACGAGGCGGAGGCTGACCGCATGGCCGAAGAAGAAGGCCGCTGCGGAGATGGAGACGGTGACGGCCACCACGAAGCCCAGGTCGGAGTAGGGGATGCGACGCTGCCAGTCCCCGGTGATCACCGCCCATCCGATGAGCGCCGGTGCGGCCAGCAACACGGTGATCGCGGGGACCAGTCCGTAGGGAATAACGGCCAACGTCAGCCACCGGACGATCATCCGGCCGATCGGTCTGCGATGCTCCCACCGGGTGGCCACCGGAAGGCTGTGATAGGGAAAGAGGATCCCGAGCCACGCAGCGATGCCGAGGCTTCCGACGGGGATCACCAGTATCCCGACAACGGTGACGATGGTGCTGACCCAGTCGTTCTGGGTGAAGCCGATCCCGAGGGCGATCAGCGCGCACAGTGGCGCAGCCATTAGCCACAGCACGGCGTTCTTCGCATAGAGCAGCCGTCGTACTGCCCGGGGATCGTCCAGTGCGGCGAGTGCCCGCGTGGCGTCGGAGCCCAGGACATTGGTGGCCGGCACGTCGGAGAACATCCACGTCACCAGCACGATGGGGAAGGCGAGTGCCCCGTGAAGGGTGAACAGCTGGTCCTGGAGGGGGAGGGGCAACAGGAACCACGCTCCTGCCATGAGGGCACCGTTCACGTAGACCACCACGGGCGCCTCGTAGGGCGGCGAGCACGCTCGTCGGAGTTCGGCTCCGAACGCGGCCGGGTAGGTGAGTGGCAAGGTGCCGGTCGTCTCGCTGATCGCTCCATGGTAGGGGTCATCGGCATCCACGCACTGCTTCGCGGGTACCGCAACGGCAAGGACCTGGATCGCCGGTTGACCCCGGGACTCAGGACCTCCACCTGGCTAGCATGATCACGTCGAGCGAGCGAGGGAGCGACCCAGATGGCACATGATCCGATTGTGGCCGAAACGACGCGGGAGCGCGACAGCCTCGAGCCCCACTTCACCTTGGAGGGCCAGGAGCAACGCGCCGCCGCCACCCTCGATGCATATCGCGCTTCCGGCAAGCGGCCCAACATCCTGGTGATCCTCTTCGACGACGTCGGCTGGGGCGACTTCGGTTGTTACGGCGGTGGGGTCGCCGTCGGCGCACCGACGCCCAATATCGACAAGTTGGCCCGGCGGGGCAAGTTGCTCACGTCCTGCTATTCCGAGCCTTCCTGCACACCGTCACGGGCGTCGTTGATGACCGGCCGCCTGCCGATGCGCCACGGTCTCCTGCGTCCACCCATGTACGGACAGCCGGGTGGGCTCGACGACGAGGTCACCGTGGCCCAGTTGCTGTCCGATGCGGGTTACGTCACCCAGGCTGTCGGCAAGTGGCACATCGGCGAGAACGTCGAGTCACAGCCCCAGAACGTCGGTTTCGACGACTACTACGGCTTTCTCTCGGTGTCGGACATGTACACCGAGTGGCGGGACCCGAACTTCTTTCCCGAGATCGTGTACAGCGAGGAGCGCACGAAGTGGGTGGAGAACATGTCCTTCAACAAGTGCTTCGTCCGTGCCACCAAGGGAGGGGAGACCGAAAACGTCGAGGAAGTGACCGTCCCGGTCCTCTCGCTGCTCGACGAGAAGTGGGCCTCCTACTCCCTCGAGTTCATCCGGCGCATGGCCGAGCCGGTGGCCGACCGACGTCAGCCCTGGTTCCTCTACCACTGCACCCGCGGCGCCCACTTCGACAACTACCCGCACGAACGGTTCCTCGGCTCCTCGCCGGCCAAGCACCCCTACAAGGACACGATCATCGAGCTCGACGACATCGTGGGCAGGTTGGTGGCCGAGCTCGAGTTCACCGGTCAGATGGATGACACCTTGATCTTCCTTTCGTCGGACAACGGGCCCGAGATGGAGACCTGGCCGGATGCCGCCTACTCGCCCTTCCGGAGTGCCAAGGGTTCGACCTGGGAGGGCGGCCAGCGGGTCCCCGCGATCGTCACCTGGCCGGGCATGATCGCAGCCGATCGGGCCACCGACGGCCTCTTCTCCCAGATGGATCTCTTCAACACGTTCCTCAATCTGGCCGGGGCGGCCACCTCGGTGCCCGAGGACCGTTACATCGACGGGGTCGACCAGACCTCGTTCCTGCTCGACCCCGATGGTGAGTCCAACAGGAAGTACCTCTACTACTGGCTGACCAATGTGTTCTCGGGGTTGCGGGTCGGCGAGTGGAAGTTCATGGTTGCCTCATCCTCCGATGACGACCGTGACTGCTTCAACCTGGGCGGGTTCACCGGAGTCACCCAGAAGTACTCGCACGGCCGCCTCTACAACCTGTACCTCGACCCGAAAGAGAACCACAGCTACATGATCCGCAAGCTGGCCTACATCGACAGCTTCACCGATGGGATCCTCAAACATCTGATGTCCTTCGGCAAGTACCCGGCGAAGCACCAGATCGCGGCGATGAGCTGATCGCCCGGTTTGCCGCTGCCCTTGTTCGACGCCGGATCGTAGGGTGGTGAGGGTCGGCGGAAAGGGGTTGCCGTGAGCGAGGCCTCGCAGGGACCAGGGTGGTGGATTGCGTCCGACGGGCGATGGTATCCGCCCGAGTTCCGTGACGAGCGGCCAGCCCCCCTGCCTGCGGACACCGATGGGCCCCCTGGTCACGTGGCAGCCCGAGCGTTGACCCGATGGGCTCCCGAGGCCGTGTTCCAGCCGAGTGCCGTGTCCGCCGATGCCGCGCCAGCCGGTGCTGTGCCGGCCGATGCCGACCGGGCGATGGCGCCGACCTCCTCGGGGGGTCGTTTCAGACGCGGCGTGCGACTGGTCGGGATCGGGTTCACCATGGCCCGGGACGAGCCGGGGCTGATGGGCGTACCGGTGGTGGCATTCGTCGTGCAGCTGATCGTCATCGGGGCCGGCGCACTGCTCGTGATTCCGGGCCTCCGCTCTGGCGGGAACAGCGTGAACGGGGGAACGACCCAACTGGCGGCCGGCCAGTGGCTGGTGATCGTGGTCGCCGGCGTGCTGGTCATGTTCGTCTCGGTGGTCTCCCACGCCACCATCATCGCCAGGGTGATGGCCCGCTTTCACGGCCAGAGGATCTCCAACGCCCAGGCGGCCCGGGCGACACTGACCAAGAGCCCGCAACTCCTTGCGTGGGCCTTCATCAACTACGTGGTCATCAGCATGCTGCGCACCATCGGTAACCGGGGGATCCTCGGAGCGGTGGTGGGTTGGCTGTTCCGGGCCGGCTGGATGCTGGCAAGCTTCTTCGTGGTGCCGGTGATCCTCTTCGAGGATCGTGGCGCGCTCTCTGCCATCAAGCGCTCGGTGGGCCTGTGCCGACAACGCTGGGGAGAGAATGTGATCGGCAACTCGGCCTTGGCAATCATCGGCACGGTGGCGATCTTCGTCGACCTTGCCGTGGCCGTGCTTCTCGGTATGGCCTTTGCCCCGTTGGGAGCAGTCGTGGGGGTACTGGGACTTGTGGCCCTCGCGTTGGTGGTAACCGTGGCATCCGCAGCCTTCAACGCTGCCCTCTACTGGTATGCGGTGACCGGCCAGGCGCCGGGCCAGTACTCGGTGGGGGACCTGCAGTCGGCCTATCGCCAGAAGGGACGAAGGACCGGCATCTACGGCGTCTGAGGAAGGAGGGATGGATTCCGGGCTCGTCCTCGCGGAATAGAGTCTGAGGTGTGCTTCACCTGAACGGAGTCCAGTGGGTCGTCTTGGTGCTGTTCTCCCTCCTTTGGGCTGCCCTCGGTTACCGACTCTCGGAACACGACCGCAAGACATTGGGCAGGACCCCCTGGGGCCTGCCGTCGGCCCTCTGGGCATTCTTCTGGTTCCTGTCCCTGGTAGTGGGGCTGGTTCTCTATCTGATCGCACATCTGCTCGGAGTCCGCCGGGCCCGGCAGCCGTCTGGCGACCCAGCGTCGCCGTCGCCGATGGGCTGGACACAGAGGTCAACACCGAGCGTGGCCGAGCAGTTCCCCGCCTATCCGCAGCCGGCCAACGTGCAGGCTCGACCGCCGACCACAGGGGAACCGACCCCAGGTCCGGTGACGCCGGTGACGCCGGTGCCGACCCCAGCGCCGGTGCCGACCGCACCCGAACCGGCCGGGCCGTTGTCCGGGGCTCCACGGGGCGACCCTCGACCCTGGCCGCAGTCGCCCCCGGCGTGGCATCCCGATCCCAGCGGCAGGTTCCACTTTCGGTGGTGGGACGGGTACCAGTGGACCTCGCAGGTATCGACAGACGGGCATCACCTGGTCGACACCAACCCAGATCAGCGCATCGGACCCTACTGAACCACGACCCACCGTCCTGCCTCGCCGCAGTGACGCCGACCGTCGTTCGCACGCCGCGCGACTGCGTGCACACGGTCAGTGGCGGCTGGTGACTTCCACCGGTGAATCGTGCGATGCTCTCGGATCCGCACTGTCGGGCGCCCACGAGAAGGGCTGCCACTCCGGTCATCCGGCGTCAATTGCCGGCAGGCGGGAGCACCGCGGCAAGGAGGGCACGTGGCGGCGCGGGACAGCGGTGTCAGGGCATCGAGAAGGGGCAACGAGATCATGCACATCGGGCGGGTCCGGAGGTGGGTCGTCCTGGCAGGCGTCCTGCTGGTGACCGGCACGCTCGCCACAGGGGTTGTACCCATGCCCGCATCGCCAGCAGCGGCGGCGGCCGCGTCGGGGGCACCGACGGGTGGCACCCGGGGCGCTGACACCTACCGCACCGGTTGGTACCCGGACCAGTCAGCGCTGACCCCTTCGCTGGTGAGCGGTGGCACCTTCGGCCAACTGTTCAAGACCGCGGTGAACGGACAGGTGTACGGGCAGCCCCTGCTCGACGACGGCCAGGTGCTGGTCAACACCGAGAACAACTTCGCCTACGGTCTCGACCCGGTCTCCGGTGCAATTCTGTGGAGCCGGCAGTTCGGCACCCCTACCTCGGCCAGTGCCATCGGGTGCGCGGATCTCACGCCCAACTTCGGGGTGACGTCCACCCCGGTCGTGGACACCGCCACCAACACCGAGTACCTGGTCGACAACGAGTACGTGTCGGGCACATCAGGCCCCGAGGCCTACTTCATGCACGCACTGAACCTGGCCGCCAACGGGGCCGAAGAGCCGGGGTTCCCCGTACAGATCCAAGGCACGGCGTCCAACAATCCGTCCCTCACTTTCAACCCGACCATGCAGCTGCAACGCCCTGGCCTCCTGCTGCTCGGTGGCGCGGTCTATGCAGGCTTCGGCGCACACTGCGACATCACCAACTGGTATGGATGGATCGCAGGGGTGTCCGAGACGGGCCACCTGGACACGCTGTGGAGCACGGTCGGCTCGGGGACCACGTCGGGAGCAGGGGTGTGGATGTCCGGCGGGGGACTGGTCTCCGACGGGGCGGGACAGATCCTGTTCTCCACCGGAAACGGCGCCAGCAACCCCTCCGGCCCGATCGCCGGAACCTCACCGCCGCCGAACCTCGGTGAGGCCGTGGTGCGGCTCGCCGTGCAGCCGGACAACAGCCTCAAGTCCGTCGACTTCTTCTCTCCCTACGACGCCGCCATCCTCGACGGCGGCGACATCGACTTCGGGTCCGGCAGCCCGGTGGCACTCCCCGACTCCTACTTCGGCACCTCCGCGATCCCCCATCTTGCGGTGGCGGCGGGCAAGGAGGGCTACGTCTTCCTGCTCAACCGCGACCATCTCGGGGGCGAGGGCAACGGTCCCAGCGGGTCGGACGGTGTCGTCGGACGGTACGGGCCCAACGGCGGCGTCTGGTCGAGTCCCTCGGTGTGGCCAGGCGACGGGGGCTGGGTCTACATCCCGACGGCCTCGGGTTCGGGGACCGCTGGTGGTTCCAACGGGAACATGGACGCCTATCAGTACGGGTTGGACGGGACCGGCAAGCCGACGTTGAACCTGGCCGGCAAGTCCGTTGACCAATTCGGGTTCGGGTCGAGCGCCCCGGTGGTGACCTCGAGCGGGACCACGTCGGGGTCGGCCCTCTTGTGGTCGGTGTGGGCGCCCGACGGAAGCGGGCAGGGCGCACAGCTGCGCCCCTACGACCCGGTGCCGGTGAACGGCGTCCTGCCGGTGCGATGGAGCGCTCCGATCGGAACGGCCGCCAAGTTCAATCCGCCCGGGGTGGGGGGCAACCGCCTCTATGTGGGCACCAAGGATGGGACCGTCGTCGGGTTCGGCGCACCGGTGTCGACACCGATCACCGCTCCCTCCCCGACGTTTCCGGCCACGATCGTCGGTAGCTCCTCCACCCAGACGGTGACCATCACCGCCAACAGCTCCGCCACCATCACCTCGCTCGGCGCGAGCGGACCGTTCTCACTCGGTGCGGCAAGCAAGTCATTGCCTGCCTCGTTGGTGGCAGGCAGCTCGATCACCGTTCCGGTGACGTTCTCCCCGACCAAGGCCGGACTGGCCGGCGGCAGCATCTCCGTCGTGACTGCCGCCTCGGGCACCTTTCCGATCACCCTGACCGGGACAGGCCAGCTGAACGGTCCGAGCCTGGCCTCGACCACCAACGGGATCAGCTTCGGAGGCGTGCCGCCCTCGAGCCAGTCCAGCAGCACGGTGGGGTTCTTCAACAACGGATCTCAGCCGGTCACCGTCTCCAAGGTGGTCAGCCCCGGGGTGCCGTTCACCACGACGGGCCTGCCGGCAGTCGGTGCGGTCATCAACCCGGGCGTCCAGGTGGTGGTCAACGTGACCTTTGCCCCCACCACGACGGGCAGTTTCGCCACCACCCTCGAGCTCGACAGCAACGGCGGCAACGTGGTCGTCGCGATCACCGGTAGCTCGACCGCTCCGTCCCTCCTGAACATCACCCCGATGTCGGTCGACTACGGAAACGTCGGTGTGGGCCAGACCGCCACCCGGACCGTCCAACTCACCAACGTCGGCGGCAGCAGCCTGACGATCACCAAGTCGAAACCGCCGGTGCTCGGGCCCTTCACCGCCACCAGCAGTCTGGCCGAGGGGACGACGATGGCGGCCGGCGCCACCCTGATCGAGTCGGTGACGTTCGCTCCAACGGCGATCGGGTCGACCGGTGACGGGTGGATCATCAATGCCGACGACGGACAGGGGGTCCGGACCGTCACCTTTGCCGGCACTGGCGCGATCGGTGACCCGACCGGAGGGGGCTGGACGCTCAACGGATCCTCCAAGATCGCCGGTGGTGCGCTCCAGCTCACCCAGGCCCTGCCGAGGAACCAGGCGGGCTCGGTATTCTGGCCGCAGGCGGTCAGCTCCTCCGGCGTGAGCGCCACTTTCACCGCGTCGATCGGGGGGGCAAAGGTGCAGCGGACGGCCTGACCTTCGTGCTCGCCAACCCCGCCGATGCCCCGACGTCGCTCGGCTTCCACGGCGGCGGCCTCGGGTTTTCGGGAATCGCGGGCGTCGCGGTCGCTCTCGACACCTTCAAGAGTGCCGGCAACCCCTCGAACAACTTCGTGGGGATCACCGACGGGCCGGTCAAGGCCAAGACGCCCGCCCGCCTCCACTGGCTGGCCACCACTACCACCGTTCCCTCACTGCGCGCCACCCACGTGGTCAAGGTGGCGCTGGCCGGCGGCACCTTGACCGTCACCATCGACGGCACCCAGGTCCTGAGCAAGGCTGTCACCGTCGGGCCCCAGGTGATGCTCGGCTTCACCGCCGGGACGGGCGCCCAGACCGACGTCCACAGCGTGAGCAACGTCACCATCACGGCTCCGCCGCCGCCGGTCACCGTCGGCGATCCGACTACCGGGGGATGGACCCTGAACGGATCGTCGCTGATCGCCGGTGGTGCGCTCCAGCTCACCCAAGCGTCGGCGAGCAGCCAGGCCGGGTCGGCCTTCTGGCCGACGCCGGTGAGGTCCGCCAACCTGAAGGCCACCTTCACCACCACCATCGGGGGCGGCACCGGGGCGGACGGGATGGCCTTCGTCGTGGGCAACGCGACTGATCCTCCGACGGCGCTCGGGGCCTCGGGGGGAGGGCTCGGTTTTTCGGGAGTACCCGGGGTCGCGGTTGCCCTCGACACGTATCAGAACGCGGCCAACCCGTCGGGCAACTTCGTGGGGGTGACGGACGGACCGGTGACGACGAGCGCCCCCGATCTGCTGCACTGGCTCACCACCAACAGCGCCGTACCCTCGTTGCGGGCCACCCACCTGGTGACGGTCACCCTGATTGCCGGAACGGTCACCGTGACCATCGACGGCACCCAGGTCCTGAGCACCGCGGTCACCGTCGGACCGACGGTACTGCTCGGCTTCTCCGGTGGGAGTGGCAACCAGACCGACACCCACAGCGTGAGCAACGTCGCAATCACCGCCGCCTGAGCGGAGCGGGGATCTGTGGACCGGTGCTGCGTGACGGAGTGGCGGCCCCGCGCCCTCTCCGGCAGACTGACCGGGTCCAGCGGCCCCGCCGGCAGTGGCTTCCACAGAGCCGGCCACCGTCGCAGAGGGCACCAGCCGCCGGCCGGTTGGGAACGAGGGAGGGAATCTGCATGACCGGTCTGCAGCAACTCGATGATGTCGTCCGCCACGCGGGCGAGGACGATCTGCCCTGGGTCGACGCCACCGGTGGTATCTGGCTGAAGGTGCTCCGGGTGGACGCGGCTAGCGGCATCTGGGTGGTGCGCAACCGTTTCGAGCCCGGGGTGCGCCTCCAGACCCACCGGCACACCGGTCCGGTCGACGGGTACACCGTCTCGGGGCGATGGCACTATCTCGAGTACGACTTCTACAGCGGTGCGGGGTCCTACATCCGGGAGCCGGCTGGCTCCGTGCACACCCTCGACGTCCCCGCCGACAACTCCGAGGTCACCGAGGTGCTGTTCGTGATGGAGGGGGTCAACCTCAACCTGGCCGCCGATGGCTCCGTCGAGAGCGTCACCGATGGCACCGGGACCCTGGCCGCCTACGAGGCGCTGGCGCTGTCCCAGGGCTTCGACCGGCCCACCGGCGTCATCCTCGGCTGAGGGCTGTCACTTCGTGTCCGGTCCGATGACGGGGTCTGCACCCGATGAGCTGACAGCACCGCTACTGGACCCGGCGTTCTACGCCGGCGATCCCTTTCCGCTCTACGCGCGGCTGCGGGCTACGGCCCCGCTGGTCCGCAACGAGACCCTGGGGTTCTGGGTGGCCAGCCGCCACGCCGAGGTCACCGCGGTGTCGCGTGATGCCGAGACGTTCTGCTCGGGCAAGGGGATCATGGTCTTCGAGATCGGCAGCGAGTACGCCTCGCCGCCGACCATGATGCACACCGACCCCCCGGCGCACGCCCGTTACCGCAACCTGGTGCAGCCGGGTTTCCGGCCTACGTTCATGCGGGCCCTCGAGGACGGCATTCGGGCCCGTGCCATCGAGTTGGTCGATCGGCTCGAGGTGGGGACTCCGGTCGACGTGGTGTCGGAGATGGCCGTGCCCCTGGCGCTCCAGGTGATCAGCGATCTGCTCGGCGTGCCCGAGGACGAGTGGCCACGGTTCTTCCGGTGGTCCGAGGCGGTGATCCCCGGAGCCACCGACTGGCCCGAGGAGGAACGCCAGGCCCTCAGCGGCGAGATGATTCAGTACCTGTTGGCGGCGGCGGCCGACCGGCGATCGAGTCCCCGGGACGACATCATCTCGGAGCTCGCCGGCGCCGAGGTCGACGGCGACCGTCTGACCGATGCCGAATTGGCGATGTTCCTCGTACAGCTGCTGGTGGCCGGCAACGAGACCACCCGCAACATGATGTCGGGGGGGCTGGTCGGCTTTGCCGGTGCGCCGGGGGAGTGGTCGGGACTTCGGGCGCGGGTCGCCGCCTCGGCAAACCGCGACGAGACGGTGTTCGGTCCCGATGCCGATCGCTTCGATGCGTCGCGGGACCCCAACCCCCATCTGGCCTTCGGGTTCGGCCCCCACTTCTGCATCGGAGCGGTACTGGCGCGGCTCGAGGGCCGGGTCCTGCTGGAGGAGCTGCTTGCCCGCTTCGGATCGGTCGAGCTGGCCGGGCCGGTGGTGCGGACGGCCTCCCCAGTGATCGCCGAGGTCCGCTCGGCGTCCTTGGTGTTCGGGCCCGGGTGAGCCGGGGCACGCCGGAGTGAGCCGTCCGGCGGTCCTATGAGTTGGCGTGCGCGGTAGCCAAGGTGGCCAGTTGGTCGTGGTTGAGCACCAGGGTGGCGGCCACGCAGTTCTCCTCGACGTGGGCGACCGACGAGGTGCCGGGGATGGGGAGCATCACCGGTGAGCGGTGGAGCAGCCAGGCCAGGGCGACCTGGGATGGGGTGGCGCCGGTCTCCTTGGCCACGGCGTCGACCGGGCCTCCCGGGTTGGTAAGGACACCCGACGCGATCGGGAACCAGGGGATGAAGGCCAGGCCCTGTGCGGTGCAGTGGTCGAGCACGTCCTCGGAGGAGTTGTTGGTCAGGTTGTAGAGGTTCTGCACGCTGACGATCGGAACGACGGCCCTGGCCGCCTCGATCTCCGCGATGCTCACCTGTGACAGCCCGATCTGGGCGACCTTGCCCTCGGTCACCAGATCGGCGAGGAGGCCGAACTGCTCCGCTGCGGGCACCTGGGCGTCGATCCGGTGCAGCTGGAAGAGCTCGATCCGCTCGACACCCAACCGGCGCAGGCTCATCTCGCACTGCTGGCGCAGGTACTCGGGTCGCCCGACAGGGAACCACTGCCCCGGCCCGGTCCGGACCAGGCCCGCCTTGGTGGCGACGACCAGGTCATCGGGGTAGGGATGGAGCGCCTCACGGATGATGTCCTCGCTCACCTCGGGCCCGTAGGAGTCGGCGGTGTCGATGAGGTCGACGCCCAGTTCGACCGCCCGGCGGAGCACCCGGATGCATTCGGCCCGATCGGCCGGCTCGCCCCAGATGCCCGGGCCGGTGATCTGCATCGCCCCGTAGCCGAGCCGGTGCACGGTCCGTTCCCCGAGTTGGAAGGTGCCGCTCGATCGGACGGGGCGTCCAGTGGGGCCGGTTGCGGGGCCGGTTGCAATCTGATCGGGCATGGATCCTCCTGCTGGGGCGGGTGATGGGGGTGAATGCGGGACATGCGTGCAGGGCGGCGGGAGCAGGGCGCGGGCCTTCGGTGTGGCCTCTGTCCCACCCCGTCAGTTCTGCCCCGCCTGTTCTACCCGGATCTGTCTTCCGATCGGCCGTGGTGCAGGGCGGCGGGCCCGGTCGAGGCCACTCGGCCCGGGAGCACCCGGATCGGTAGCGACCCGGCGGACCGTGGGTCAGCGCTTCCGGTAGACCGGGTCCCGACCCTCGGTCCGAGCGGCCTTCATCTCGGCATAGTCGTCCGAGGCGAACACCATCGACTGTGCCACCGCTTCTTCGGCGATCGAGCGCTGGACCTCCGCGGCGCCGAGGCTGAACAAGGTGCGACGGGCCATCTTGACGGTGAACGCCGGTGCTGCGGCGATCTTGTCGGCGATCTGCATGGTCACCGCATCGAGCTCGGCGTCGTCGGCCACCAACCGGCTGACCACCCCGTGGCCGAGTGCCTCCTCGGCGGTCATCACCCGGCCGGTCAGGGCCAGGTCGGCGGCCAACCCGTGTCCGGCCATCTGGAACAGTCGCGCCACCCCGCCCGAGTCGGGGATCACCCCGTGGACCACCTCAGGAAGCATCATCCGTGTGCCGACGGTCGCCACCCGGATGTCGCACAGCAGTGCCCGTTCGAAGGCACCGCCGATCACCCATCCCTTCAGTGCGCAGATGATCGGGCACGGCATGGTGAGGAACATCTGGGTGGGTCGGTGGCCCCGCTCGATGAACTCGAGGTCGGAGATGTCCTCGACCCGCACCCCGATCTGGCCGGTGTCGCGTCCCGAGGAGAACGACTTCCCCTCGCCCCGCCACACGATGGCCCGCAGGCCGGGCAGCTCGTGCACCTCGGTCAGCACCTCCCACAGGCGGCGGTCCATCTCGTCGCTCATGGCATTGTGCTTCTCGGGCCGGTTGTTGGTGATGACGGCGATCGGACCCGCGACGTCGAGCCGGACCAGATTGCGCTCCTCGTCGGTCAGCGTGCTCATGACTCGGATCCTTTCGACGGGCCCCGGCCAACGGGTGGCGGGGTGCTTGCTCCGAACGGTGGTCGGTGCAACTGCTCGCGAATCGGCGTGAAGGGCGGCTGCACGGTGTGGCGCCGCTGCCAGTTGGCTCCGTCCACCACCATTGAGTGGCCGGTGATGTAGCTGGCATACGGTGAGCAGAGGTAGGTGGCGGCCCAGGCCAGTTCGCGGGGGAGCCCGACTCGGCCGGCCGGTACCCGCGAATCTTGACCCTTGTACTTGCCCGGCACCGCGGCGATGGCCGCCGTCTCGTCCTCGTGGGGCATGAGGCCGGGCACCAGGCCGTTGACCCGAATGCCGTAGGGGGCCCACTCGACGGCCAGCGTTTCGGTGAGGTTCTTGACGCCGGCCTTGGCCGCGGCGGAGTGGGCGAAGCCCGGTCCGCCGGTCCAGGCGTAGGAGGCGCCCACGTTGACGATGGCACCATCCCGCTGAGCCGCGATGAGCCGGCGGCCGAGGTCGCGACAGCAGATGAACGTGCCGTTGAGCACGATGTCGACCACCGTGCGCCAGGCGTTCGGGCTCATGTCCTCGGCGGGCACGGGGAAGTTGCCGGCGGCATTGTTGACCAGCACGTCGATGGGGCCAAGCCGCCCCTCGACCGCATCGAAGGCATGCGCCACGGAATCGGGGTCCCGGATGTCACACGGGGCGGCCAGGGCAGTCCCTCCAGTCGCTTCGACCGCGGCCACGCCGGCTGCCCGATGGTTCTCGTCGCGGCTGAGGATCCCGACCGAGGCTCCGAGTCGGCCGAACTCGGTGGCGATCGCCTTTCCGAGGCCGGTGCCACCACCGGTGACGATGACCACGCTGCCCTCGTAGGTACCCGGTGCCAGTGCGGCGGCGCCCGTGGGAGGCGGCTGTCTCAGGCCGGGGGGGCTCATGGCGCGAGATCCTAGGTCGGGGCCGTAACCGTAACCGGGGCCGGTGCCATAACCGGGGCCGGGGCCGGTGCCTTCGGGTACCCGTTGGGTACTCGGGTAGCCTCGTCGACCGTGGACTTCGACCTCTCGCCCGAGCTCGCCGCACTGCAGGAGAGCGTCCGCCGCCTGGCTCGCGACAAGGTCAAGCCGCGTGCGAGGGAGATCGACACCACCGGTGAGTACCCGGCCGACATCTTCGAGGCATTTCGCGACGCCGATCTGCTGGGACTGTGTCTGCCCACCGAGCTCGGTGGATCGGGAGCGGGGATCCTGGGCCTGACCATCGCCATCGAGGAGGTGGCCAAGTACTCGAACTCGGCGGCCCTGATGCTGCTGCTCACCCGGCTGCCTGCCGGCCCCATCCTGATTGCCGGAAATGACGACCAGAAGCAGCGGTACCTTCCCGGCATCGCCCGCGGTGAGTTGCGGGCCGGGTTCGGCCTCTCCGAGCCCCAGGCGGGCAGCGACGTGGCCGGCATCCGCACCAAAGCGGTGCCCGACTCGGCCGTGGGGAGCGAGGGTGGCTGGATCCTGACCGGCACCAAGTGCTGGATGTCGGGCGTACGCGAGGCCGACTGGTACACGGTGTTCGCCAAGACGGGCGACCCGGCCTCGCGGGCCCACGACTCGATCACCGCCTTCATCGTGGAGCGGTCGTGGGAGGGAGTGTCGGTGGGGCGCACCGATCACAAGATGGGTGTCCGCGGCGTCGATACCGGCGAGCTGATCCTCGACGGCGTCCGCGTCCCCGCCGAGAACGTGATCGGCGAGGTGGGCGGCTTCCGGCTGGCCATGCTCGGGCTCAACGCCATGCGGCCCATCGTGGCGGCGCGCGGGATCGGCCTCGCCGAGGGGGCACTGATGTACGCCACCGAGTACGTGAAGGGGCGCGAGGCTTTCGGGGGGACCATCTCAGACTTCCAGGGCATCCAGTGGGAGATCGCCAAGATGGCCGTCGACATCGAGGCTGCCCGGCTGCTCACTTACCGGTCCGCCTGGATGGCCGACCAGGGCAAGTTCACCAAGGAGTACGTACCGTTCCTTTCGATGGCCAAGTACTTCGCCACCGAGCTGGCGGTGCGGGCATCCGGGCTGGCCGTCCAGCTGCTCGGAGCGGCCGGGTACATGGAGGATCATCCGACCGAGCTCTGGTATCGCGATGCCCGGCAGCTGACCATCGTGGAAGGCACCTCGCAGGTGCAACTGGGCCTCATCGCCCGTGGTGTCCTCGCCCACGACCTGTGGTGGGACTGAGCGTGGGCGGCCCGAGCACGGCAGGGTCCCCGAGCACGGCAGGGTCCCCGAACCCGGCAGGGTCCCCGGCTCTCGCCGACCATCCCACCTTCGGGTCGCTGGGCGCATGGCCCGGTGTGCTGACCAGCCTTCTGGCGGGCACGTCGCTCTCCGCGGAGGAGGCCGAGGTGGTGCTCGGCGAGGTGCTCGCGGGTGCCGCTGCCCCGTCGCAGATCGCAGCCCTTGCCACGGCTCTGCGGGCCAAGGGGGAGTCGGTCGGGGAGATGACCGGCTTCGTCCGGGCCATGGTGGCCCATGCCGTCCCCCTCGAGCTGCCGGCGGGCGTCGAGGTCATCGACACCTGCGGGACCGGGGGCGACCGGCTCGGCAGCATCAACGTGTCGACCATTGCCGCACTGGTGGTGGCGGCCACCGGGGCCAAGGTGTGCAAGCACGGAGGCCGTGCCTCCTCCTCGGCGGTGGGGGCCGCTGATGTGCTCGAGGCACTCGGCGTGGTGGCCGACCTCGGCCCCGACGGTGTGCTCCGGTGCATCGACGAGGTGGGCATGGGGTTCTGCTTCGCCCCTCGTTTCCACCCGGCTATGCGGTACGCAGCGCCGGTCCGCAAGGAGCTCGGGATCCCGACGGTGTTCAACTACCTCGGGCCACTGGCCAACCCCGGCCGAGCCCGGTATCAGGTGGTGGGGGTGAGCAACCCGGCCATGGCCGACAAGATGCTGGGCGTGCTGGCCGCCAATGGCGCCCGCCGGGCGATGGTCGTCTATGGAGACGACGGCCTCGACGAACTGAGCACTACCGGACCGTCGACGGTGCACGAGCTGAACCTCTGGGCCGACGGGAGGTACGAGACGTCGAAGTACCGGGTGGACCCGACCGACGTGGGAATTGCGCTCGCAGCCATTGCCGACCTCCGTGGTGGGGACGCCGCGTACAACGCCGAGGCCATCCGACGGGTGATCGCCGGCGACGCATCTGCCCATCGTGACATTGCCGTGCTCAATGCCGCAGCAGCACTCGTGGTCATCGGTCAGGCCGCCAACCTGTCCTCCGGGGTGGCGCTGGCCTCCGCGGTGATCGATGACGGAGCCGCCGCCCGGGTGCTCGATGCGCTGGTGCGAGTGTCACAGTTGGCTTCTGCTGCCGAGGCGACGGCTGATTGAGCTACCACCATTCGCGTTTGGTGGACTTCTGAGCTGATTGAGGACGATCCGGGAGCTGGACGGCCGATTTAGCGACCCCGAATCGCCTGTACACCCAGCAACGGCGAGGGTCGGCACCATGGCCTGCGTCGGGTCCCGGAACCGGGGCCGGGGCACCAGCATGGTGGTGCATGACCGAGCCCGTCAGGCTGGTCGGGTGACGACGGTGACCGCGACGTCGTACATCCTCTGGGCCCAGCCGACGGCATCGCGCGCGTTCGAGGCGGAGACGGGAGTTGCCTGGTACTGCGACTTTGGTTTCAGCACGAGCAGCCGTCGGAATGTCGATTCGAGTGCCGCACCGTCGGGCCCCGACATCCGAAGCTCACGGACAGCCTGGGTGTGGTTCTCGGTCTTGGTCGTCTTCCTCGTCGTCTTCAGGCAGATGGCGTCCTTGCTGTTGATGCCCGAGATGACGGCCGCAGAGACCGCAGCGTTGTACCGCGCGAAGTCGTGCTCGTCACGCGCTGATTCGAGGAACTCACGGGCCTTGTCCAGATGGGCCCTGGCGTCGGTCAGGTAGGTCACCGTCTACTCCTGGGCATCCGCAGGACGTCGAGCGGTGATCGTCCGGCGAGAACGATCGCATCACGCCGAAGCTCCTCGATCAGCGGGTCATGCACGCCCACCAGCGCGGTGAGCTCACCGCTCGAGTACTCGAGCAGTTGGCAGTCGTTGCCCGACCACGCGCTCACCCGCTCGGCGAGGTCATCGAGTTGTCGCAGCCAGGTCGGGTCGTCGCCATCGATGGTGCTCGGTCGGACAACGAGCAGGTCGATGTCGCTCTCGGCCGTGCCCGCACCGCGCGCTGCCGACCCGAAGATCCAAAGCGCCTCGGGAGTGTGCTTCCAGCTTCCGACGGCATCGGTGATCCGGCACAGCAGACGCCCTCGCAGATCCGCCAACATGAGCAGTGGTTCGGCGGCGACATGATCCCGGTTGAGGCGATACAGGTAGGCAGGGGGATGGGACTCCCGCAGCACGATACCGGCATCCACCAGCTCACCGAGCACTTGGCTGACACGGCGGTAGCCGACTCGCGGCCCGGCCACAGCGGCAACCTCCCGTCCGCTCATGGGTGCATCCGTGCGTGCGAGGACGCGCAGCACGGCACCACGGAC
This sequence comes from Acidimicrobiales bacterium, assembly GCA_017883135.1. Lineage (GTDB taxonomy): Bacteria > Actinomycetota > Acidimicrobiia > Acidimicrobiales > RAAP-2 > Bog-756. Next base: position 3,759 of record JADGOE010000053.1, on the reverse strand, counting down.
GGAGGGCAGTACCGCCTCCGACGGATTACTCAGGTCCATGGCTAACTCCTCCAATGGGCAGGAATGTGCCCAACTGGGCATTATAGTGCCCATTCGTCAACGGGGTGCACTCATGGAGTGCGGCGAGCTGGAGGGGGGTGATGGGTGCGCCCACGGCATGGTGCCGACCCTCGCCGTTGCTGGGTGTACAGGCGATTCGGGGTCGCTAAATCGGCCGTCCAGCTCCCGGATCGTCCTCAATCAACTCAGAAGTCCACCAAACGCCGAATGGTCTGCTAACGATCGACCTGTGGGACCGGGGGATCAGGCAGCCGGGCTGACCAGCTGGGTGGTGGGACCCGGGTCGGGACTGGACCGTTCACCCGTGACCTCCGCAGCGGGCGCCTCGATGCCTGCCTCCGAGGGTCCGGTGGCGGCCGCAGAGCCGCAGAGATCGGTCAGCCTGGGGATCCGGACGGCCGGCATCGACATACCCAGCTGTGACTCGACCTCGAGGATGCGCACCCGCTCGGCGTTGGCCCGGAGCCACTGGGCGACGATGATCCGCTCGTCCTCATGGCCGTCGCTGGTCATGGCCAGTCCCGAGCCGAGGGCCGGTCCAGGGTCCATGGCCGGCGTCGAGTCGAGGGCCAGTCCCGAGTCGAACATGACTCCGCACTCCGTCAGCAGACCCCCGTCGAGCTCGACGGTTCCTTCGCCGTCGACCAACAGCGCCACCTTTCCGGCACCGCGCAGCGACTCCACCCGCCTGTGCCTGCCCAGCAGGTGGCGGAGCCGCTCGGCCTCGTCCCGAACCGAAGCCGCCTCCTCGTAGCGCTGTTGGCCGGACAGGTGGGTCAGCTCGTCGGCCAGCGGAGCGAGCAGGTCCACCGGGTTTCCGGAAAGCTCGTCCGGAGTCCACTTCCGCCGTCTCCCGCGCCTGCGCCCGGAACGCAGCGCGGGCTCCCTGCTGCCTGCACGCGCCGAGGTGGCGGGGTCCTTGTGTCGCACTTTCCCTTGGCGATTGAACGGCGGGGACCATGCCCGGATCAGGCGCCCCTCGATTACCGCGGCGGTCAACTGGCCCGGGCAGACTCGGTGGTGGACGGCGTCCAGCTGGCGGAGGAGTCGGCCGACCTTCCGGCGGGTGTCGCCCGAGAAGTACGAACGGACCCGGGCCTGAAGGTCTGTGGCCTTGCCGACGTAGAGAACGTTGCCGGCCGCGTCGGTGAACCAGTAGACGCCGGGGCGGTGGGGGAGCCGGGTAGTGAGACGGAGCTTGGCCGCTTGTGGGTGGCCGACCAGGCGGGGGAGGTCGAGGAGCTCTTCGAGCCCGAGGATCCCGAAGGAACCGGCCCGCTCGAGCAGGGCGTGGAGCAAGTCGCCGGTGGCCAACACGTCGGTCAGTGCCCGGTGCGATGGTTGGTGGGGGAGTCGAAGTGTGGCTGCCAGGGTGCCCAGTTTGCAGTTGGGGACCATGTCGCGGATCAGTCGGCGCGACAGGGCCAGGGTGTCCACGGTGGCGTTGGCCAGGCGGTGCCGGCCGGTGGACACCAGGGCGTGGTCGAGGAAGGAGAGGTCGAAGCGCAGGTTGTGGCCGACCAGGACCGCCCCGCCCACGAACTCCAGGAAGGACGGGAGCATCTCGCCGATGCGGGGCGCATCGGCCACCATCTCGTCGCTGATGCCAGTGAGGGCGGTGATGAACGGCGGGATCCGCTCGTCGGGCCGCACGAACGTCTGGTAGGTGCCCAGCATCTCGCCACCCCGGTACCGGGCGGCGGCGACCTCGGTGAGGGACGACGAGGCCGGCGATCCACCGGTGGTCTCGACGTCGAGCACCACGAAGGTGACCTGGCTGAGCGGGGTACCCAGTTCATCGAAGGATCGTTGCAAGGCGATCTCCATGGGGGACACTGTAGCGAACATACGTTTGCCCGGGCGTGACAGGCGGGAGGTCCCCGGTGGTCCGGCTACCGTAGGGGCGGTGACCCCCGAATCACCATCTGCCCAGGCCACGGCGGCGACACGCTATCGCTGTGCCGCATGTGGGAACCTCACCCGCTTCAACGTGGTGACCAACCGCCGCACCCAGGCGTTTCATCACTTTTCGGTGGGGGGCGAACTCACCGTGGAGGACGAGGAAGTGCTCGACGAATCGGTGGAGGGGGTGTCGTGCCGGTGGTGTGGCAATGGCAACGCAGTCGAGGTCATCGAAGGCGGAGCTCCGGAAGCGGGATAGCCGACGCTGCGCCTTCGGAGGTGATCCCGCAGGTCAGCCCCGACCTGCGGCCGCCCGATGGACCGTTGGCGGACCCCGCATTCGTGGCGGGACTGCGTCCCATACCCTCGGGCCCGGTCCACACCGGCGCACCCCGGCCCGCGAGCGACCTTGTTGGGGTCACGCCTGGTGGGAGCAGCGTCGAGTTTCAGATCGACAGCACCGACCAGGCGATCCTTCTCGTCTTCTTGAGCACGCGCTGCGAGGGGTGTGACGGCTTCTGGCGAGGGCTCAAGGACAGCGATGCTGCGGCGTTTCCAAGCTCGGTGTCGGCGGTGGTGGTGACCCGGGGCCCTACCCGAGTGGCCTCCACCGACGTCGAAGCGGCCGCACGCGGGATCTCCAGGGTGCCGGTCATCATGAGTGATGCAGGATGGGTCGACTATGGGGTGACCGGGTACCCGTTCTTCGTGCTGGTCGACCCGGCATCTCGCACAGTGGTCGCTGAGACCGTGGGGTTCGGCTGGCCTGACGTCCACGCGATGATCCGAGCTGCAGGCTACTGAGGGCGCCGACAGCTGGGACCGCCGCACCCTCACTGGACCCAATGCCTTTGGTGAAGGGCCGTTTCCTCCAGTCGGCACGGTGCACCTAAGCTCGCCAGGGCCTTGGCGGGGGTTGTTTCCCACAGTGGTACCGGCCGAGGATCGATGCTGACGAGTCACAGCCCAAGGATGCTGCAGCGAGACACCCCACGAGGGCGACGGCCTGCCGTTCTCTTCGTGGACGAAGACGGCTGGGACTGCTTCTTCCAGCTGGCGTCAGGTCTGCGAAGAGCGGGCTTCAGGACGATCCGGGTGACGACATCAGCGCCGAGTCGAGCAGCTTCGCTCCTGTGTTTCAATCGGACGGTCCGGCTCGGATCGTCCTCCGACCTCGTCTCGCTGTCCGAGATCCTCGAGGGCGATGACGTCGTTGATGTTCAGGTTGTCGAGGCACTGGCGATCCAGACCTACGAGGGCCTCGCCGCCGTGCCAAACGTGGAGTTCTCGGCCAACTGGGCTCGGCGCATGGATGTTGTCGACAAACTCGTCGTCTCGCGCCGACTGCGAGCCGCCGGCTTCTGTGTCCCGGATGTCGTCCCCGCTCCCGTCGCAAGTGCTCAGGACGTCATCGAGGAATTGGGGCTTCCGGTTGGCACAAGCCCCGGATCGCAAGCGGTGGTCGAGGTGCGTCGATCATCCGTACGCTCGCAGATCTACAGAGCGTGCTGTCCAACGATGGGGGTAACGACGACGCGTACATCTTCGAGCGCTACGTCGAGGGGCGGAGCCTGCAGGTCAGCGGCGTCATCAGCGGGGACCAGGCAGGCATCCTCGCCACGTACGAGACGCTGCGCCGTCAGTTCCACCTGGGTCCGGGCAGCGAGCTGCTGAGTCTCGCCGACCACACGTTGGCTGAGCCTGGATCCACGTGCGTCCAGCAGCTCGGACGCCATGAGCACAAGGGAGTGATCATGACGTAACCGAGCGCAAGCTCTCGTCAGCCAGCCGGTGAAA